>NZ_JAOALE010000032.1:0-33701 GCF_047462575.1 Synechococcus sp. 'PEA 65AY6A-5F PE A' | reverse complement strand
CGGGCTTTTCCGCCCCGCACTCAAGTGCGGGGCTACCAAGCTATCCTTTTGTGTGCAAAGTCAGCCAAGGAAGGGCTTGTTCAGGCAAAGATCGCCTGTACTCCCAGGTTGACCGCCTCGGATTTCACAAGCCACGGCTTGCTTTCCCCTCTTCTACTGCCCCAGGGACTGCAGCCAGCCGATGAGAGTAGTGCCAGACAAGGCTTCAAACAGGATCAGGGCAACAAAACCGATCATCGCCAAACGCCCGTTCAAGCGCTCTGCATAGTCGGTGAAGCCCACCCGCGGAACGGTGTCCACGTACATCTCCGGCTCGATGGCGTAGTTGTTGAGGCGGCCACCTTCTTCGACTACGACGGAGCGATATCTGCTCATAGGATTCTCCTTGCTTTTTCTCTACTAGCGTAGCGCGCTCTACATAGGACTGTAAAGTTTTGTTTACAACTTTGTTCACCCCCGCAACAAGCCGACACTGACTAGGCTAGGAAGAGTTTGTAGGCCGGATTGTGGCTTTCGTCCCAGTAGCGATAGTTCAGGGTATCCAGAAAGCGCTGCCAGGCGGGCATTTCCGAGGTGGGCACTTGCATGCCGATGAGGACGCGACCGTAGTCGGCGCCGTTGTTGCGGTAGTGAAAGAGGCTGATGTTCCAGTTGGGGCTCATGCAAGACAAGAACTGCATCAGGGCCCCGGGCCGCTCCGGGAACTCGAAGCGGTAGAGCAGCTCGTTCTCGGCCAGGGGGGAGCGCCCCCCCACCATGTGGCGTAGATGCAGCTTGGCCAGCTCGTCGTCGGTGAGATCCAAGGTCTTAAAGCCAGCCCGCTCCAGATCCAGGGCCGCTGCCTGGGCATCGGCCCGATCCCGCACCTGTAGGCCGACAAAGATGTGAGCTTCGTGGGTATCGGCAATGCGGTAGTTGAACTCGGTGAGGTTGCGCTGGCCGATGTGGGCGCAGAACCGACGCAGGCTGCCCCGCTCTTCGGGGATGGTGACGGCGAAAATGGCCTCCCGCTGTTCGCCGATCTCGGCTCGCTCGGCCACAAAGCGCAGGCGGTCGAAGTTCATATTGGCCCCGCTGGCCACCGCCACCAGGGTCTGTCCCTGGATGCCGGTGCGGCTGACGTAGGCTTTGAGGCCGGCAATGGCCAAGGCGCCGGCGGGCTCCAAAATAGAGCGGGTATCTTCAAAGACATCCTTGATGGCGGCACAGGTGTCGTCGGTGCTCACCAAGAGGATCTCGTCCACGTACTGCTGACAGAGGCGGAAGGTTTCTTCCCCCACCTCTCGCACCGCCACCCCATCAGCAAACAGGCCTACCTGAGAGAGGCGCACCCTTCGGCCAGCTCGTAGGGAGCGGTACATGGCGTCGGCGTCCAGCGGTTCTACCCCAATGATTTTGATCTCCGGGCGCAGGCGCTTGACGTAGGCGGCGATGCCCGAGATCAGGCCGCCCCCGCCGACGGCGACGAAGATGGCGTGGATGGGCTGTTGAGACTGGCGCAGGATCTCCATGCCGATGGTGCCCTGGCCAGCGATCACCAGGGGATCGTCGAACGGATGGATGAAGGTCAAACCTTTCTCGGCTTCCAGTTGCCGCGCGTGAGCATAGGCATCGTCAAAGGTGTCGCCGTGCAAGACCACCTGGGCCCCCCGCGCCCGCACCGCGTCTATCTTCACCTGGGGGGTGGTGACGGGCATCACGATGACCGCGTGGGTGCCCAGCCGCTGCGCTGCCAGGGCTACCCCTTGGGCGTGGTTGCCCGCAGAGGCCGCGATCACCCCTTGCGCCAGTTGCTCCGGAGGCAGGTGGGCCATCTTGTTGTAGGCCCCCCGCAGCTTAAAGGAGAAAACCGGCTGCAGATCTTCCCGCTTGAGCCAGACCTGGTTGTTCAGGCGGCGGGAGAGGTTAAAAGCCGGCTCCAGGGGGGTTTCTTGGGCGACGTCGTAAACGCGAGCCGTGAGGATCTGAACAAGATAGTCACAATACATCGGGATGTATCGACGTCGATAGGGTTGAAAAATGTCGAAAAACGTTGCTCCCGGTGGTGCGGGCTGCTCAAACGGGCAATGGATATTATCCCAGGGATCCAACCCTTCTCAAACGAGGGGGGCTTGGGGATAATAGCAGGGGCAATGGGAGAAAAAGCGATGTCGGCGCAGGAAAAGTTGAAGGCGCTGCTGGAGGGCCAGCCGGTGGCCAGCTTGGCGGTGCTGGATCACGGATCCCCGGCGGTATCGTTGGTGCCCTTCGTGGTGCAGTGGGATCCCTTGCGCTTTGCCATTGTCATCAGCGACCTTTCTTCCCACACCCAGGCTTTGCGGGCGGATCCGCGAGCCAGCCTGCTCATCCACGAGCCGCCCACGCCGGGGGATCCCCGCAGCAACCACGCTTTGCCGCGGGTGATGGTGAGCGGAAAAGCCCAGTTCCTCAGCCGCAAGGAAGCGCAAGCCCAGGGGTTCGAGGCTCTTTATCGCGCCAAGTACGAGATTGCCGAGATGATCCTGGGCCTAGCGGACTTCCACTTCTGCCAGATCACCCCCACCGGCGGCAGCTTCATTCAGGGGTTTGGCCAGGCCTTCCGGCTGAGCGGCCCCAACCTGGATCAACTGGAGCACCTCGGTCGCTCTTAGGCGGGAGAACCCAGACCTTCCTCCTCGCGGGAGTTGCTAGGGGATCCCGAGCTCAGGTTTTCGGGTGGGATCCCGGATCCAAGCCAGCAGCAGCGGGTTGACCAGCTCCGGGGCCTCGTCTTGGGGGCAGTGGCCAACTCCCGGCAGGGGGATGAACCCCACCACGCAGGGGAACTCGGCCAAGGCCCGCCCCAAAGCAATGGGCTCCCAGGGATCCACCTCTCCCCAGAGGATGAGGACGGGGCAGGTGACCTGGGGCAGGAGATCCTCGGCCAAGGGCCCCTGGGAGTAGCGCACAAAGGCCAAGAACACCTCTGCCGCTCCCGGATCGAGGGCCGGTCGCAGCAAAAGCTGCACCAGGTCTTCCGTAACCGCTTCCTTGCGCCCATACGCTTGGAGGAGGATGTTGCGAATGGCCCAGGGCTGGGCTATCTGGGCAAAGAAAAACCGGCCGAAGGGGGGCCACCCCAGCAAGGACTGGATGAGGGGGGTGGTTCGGCGGCGCAGCCAAGAGATCTGGCGACGCTTGCGCTCGTGCAACAGCCGCAGTGAGGGATCCAACATCGCCACCCCCAAGGCCTGGCCTGGCTCGAAAACAGCCGCCTGCAAGGCCACAATGCAACCAATGGAGTTGCCCACCAGATAAGCTGGCTCCCCCACCACCTCCCGCCCAAAATCGGCCACCTGGGCGCCCCAGGTTTCAAAGGTGTAGGGGAAAGGGGATCCCGGCAAGGGCTTGGCGGATCCCCCAAATCCCAGGAGGTCAAGGGCGTACACGCGGCAGTGCCGCCCCAGCTCCGGCAAATTTTTCCGCCAGTGGTCGCTGCTGGCCCCAAAACCGTGGATAAGCACCACCGCCGGGCCGGCGGATCCCGCCTGTTGGTAGCGGATGGACTGGCCCTGCCAGAGCCAGCGCCCCTCGCGGGGGGCCAAGACGCTTGTAGAAGGCTGTTCAGAGAGCATGGAATCCCTATCTCACCCCGAAGGATAGCGCTCTTTTTTGTTGGCACAATCTGGATTGGGAAGCAAGTTCTCTCCCTAGGCCCGTGGCAATGTCGTTGGTAACCTACTCCCTTTTGGGCGTCAACCTGCACCTTACCCTGCCGGAAACCCATCTGCAGAGCTATACCGCCTGGATTGAAGCCCGCATCAGCCAGGGCCTGGGTGCTCAGGTAGTCACCTGCAATCCGGAGATGATCATGCAGGCGCAGCGGGATCCGGCCTTTGCCCAAGTGCTGCAGGAGGCTGAGCTGGTGATCCCAGATGGGGCGGGGGTGGTGTGGGCTTTGCGGCGGCAGGGGATCCGTGTCCAGCGGGTGCCGGGGATCGAGCTGGCCGAAGCTTTGATCTCGCGGGCAGCAGAACGGGGGTGGCGCTTGGCCTTGGTGGGAGGAAGGCCGGCAGTCAACCGGGCAGCGGTTCAGCAGTGGCAAGCTCACTTTCCCTCTCTGTCCATTTGGGGCCATCACGGCTACTTCTCTGGCGCCGAAGAGGAAAAACTTCTGCAAGCTCTCCAGAAAATCCAACCCCAACTGGTGTGGGTGGGGCTGGGATCCCCGCGCCAGGAGCTGTGGATCCAGAGATGGCGCAGCCTCTTGCCCCAGGCCATCTGGATGGGGGTGGGGGGCAGCTTCGACATTTGGGCCGGCCAAAAACGGCGAGCCCCCCGCTGGTGGCGTGACCATCACCTGGAATGGTTGTATCGTCTCTATCAGGAACCTTGGCGCTGGCGACGCATGTTGGCTTTGCCCAGGTTTGCCTGGCGGGTGCTGTGGGATCGCTCTTCTCCCTCGCGCTCCTAGCCTGGCAGCTCCACTCGTTCCCTTCTCTCTAGGCGCTTTACCACGATGCTTGGTCAGCACATCGGCTACGCTCCCCGCCTTCACCCTTGGGCTGGTACAGCCCCAAACCCCTCCCTCCTCGTCCCAACCGACCCAGAAACCACCTTGGGCCTCTACCGCAAGCCCCAGACCGGATCCCTGCCAGCCCTAGGTAGCGCTGAGAGCATGGTGTCGCTGCGGGGGGTGAGCAAGGTCTTTCCCAACGGCAACTGGGTTTTCCGAGATGTGAACTTGGAGGTGCGCCGCGGCGAGTTTGTGTTCGTAACCGGGGTGTCGGGGGCGGGCAAGTCCACCCTGCTACGGCTGCTCTACGGGGCCGAACAGGCCACCGAGGGCACGGTGATAGTGGATGGGGTGTGTCTGTTTTCTTCGGAAGGTCGGCGGCGGCCCTACCGCATCCCGCCCCGCCCCCTAGCAATGTTGCGGCGGCGCTTGGGGGTGGTTTTTCAAGACTATCGCCTCTTGGCCAATCGCACCCTGGCGGAAAATGTGGCCTTTGTGCTGCGCGCCCAGGGACTTTCCCCAGCAGAGATTCGCCGCCGCCTGGGGCCGACTTTGAAGATGGTGGGGCTGACCGAGAAGCGGGATTGCTTCCCGGACGAGCTTTCGGGAGGGGAGCAACAGCGCCTCAGCTTGGCCCGCGCCATTGTCAACATGCCCGTCTTGTTGCTGGCCGACGAGCCGACGGGAAATCTGGATCGGGAAAACTCCCTATTGGTGCTCCAAATCCTGGAGCGGCTCAATTCTTTTGGCGTGACGATCCTCATGACTAGCCACGACCCCTATCTGGTGGAGCGGGCGGGTCACCGGGTGGTGCGCCTGGAGGGAGGGCGCCTGTATGATCTGCGCTGAGGGCTGCCGGGATCCCTATTTTGCTCTCCACAAGCTTTTTGAGATCCCGGAGAGCAGCTTTGCCGGTTGCATCAGCAGACCGTAGGCCCTAAGCCAGCCGCATCAGCACAACAGCGGCACCGCCCGCGGCGACTTGTCAAGCCAGCCCGACCAGTTACATCAGCAGGTCGTGGACCTTACTCGCGCAGACCCTCAGGTTGGGTTTCCAGAAGCTCCTCCCCTAGCTGATGAGCGGCAGCCACCATATTTTTCAGTGCGGGGATCACCTCCTCCCAGCGGCGGGTCTTGAGGCCACAATCGGGATTAACCCAAGTTTGCTCCACAGGCAAGTGGGCCAGTCCTGTGCGCAGCTGCTGCAGGATTTGCTCAACGCTCGGCACCGCAGGGCTGTGGACATCGTAAACGCCGTTGCCCACCTGGTGACGATACCCAGCCTGGGCAATTTGCAGCAGGGTTTTGTTGTTGCTGCGGCTGTTTTCAATGGAAAGCACGTCGGCATCCAGCCGCTCAATGTGCTCGATGATGTCCCCAAACTCTGAGTAGCACATGTGGGTGTGAATCTGGGTTTCCGGCTTGGCCCCGCCGGTAGCTAGGCGAAAGGCATCCACTGCCCAGCTGAGGTATTCTGGCCAGCGTTCTTTTTTCAGAGGTAGCCCCTCCCGCAGTGCCGGCTCATCCACTTGCACCATCACCGCTCCAGCCGCTTCCAGATCTGCCACTTCGGCTCTCAAGGCCAGGGCAATCTGCAAAGCCTGCTCCCGCCGGGGAATATCAACACGGGGAAAGGACCAGTTGAGCATAGTCACTGGCCCCGTGAGCATGCCTTTCACCGGCTTTTGGGTGTGGGACTGGGCTACTTGGAATTCCCGCACTGTCATGGGTTGGGGGCGAACCACGTCGCCGTAGAGAATGGGAGGGCGCACGCAGCGGCTGCCGTAACTCTGCACCCAGCCGTGTTCAGTGAAGGCAAAGCCTTCCAGCTTCTGGGCAAAGTACTCCACCCTGTCGGTGCGCTCAAATTCCCCATGCACCAACACATCCAGGCCAATCTCTTCTTGAATGCGGATGCACTTGGCAATCTCAGCGTCAATGGCTGCTTCGTACTCCGCCTGCGAAACCTCCCCTCTTTTGTACTTAGCTCGCCACTGCCGCACCTCTGGAGTTTGGGGGAAGGAGCCAATGGTGGTGGGCAAAGGTGGTAGAAAGGTGGTAGCTGAACCTGCCGACTTAGGCGCTGCTCGTAGGGCAGGAATCGCTCGAAGTCCTGGAGCTTGAGGTTGGCCAAAGCCTGGCGCACTTGGGGGTTGGGGGGGCTAAACTGCGCAAAGCTCTGCCACTGCTGCTGGATTTCCGCCTGCTGGGCAGCAGTGTCTTCGCCGTTGAGGGCTCGCGCCAGGAGAGCTACTTCGGCCAGCTTCTGTTCGGCAAAGCTGAGGACATTTCTGAGGGGTTCCGGCAACTGGGCTTCCAGAGCAGCGTCGTGGGGCACAAATTGCAACGAAGCGGAAGGCTGCACCCGTAGGTTGGGAGCTACCCCCTGCAGCTCCCGCAGGCTGGCCAAGACGGTCTCAGGCTGAACCTTCCAGACATTCCGAGCGTCCACTACGCTAGCACCTAGGATCTGGTCAGCCGGAAAGCCATAGGTTCTTACCAGATCCAGGGTGTGGCCACGGGTAAAGTCAAGGCTAATGCCGGCCACCGGCAGTTGCACCACCCAGGGGTAAGTCTCCCCCAGGTCATCGAAGTAGGTGACCAAGAAGTCATCGGAACCCTCTAAGCATCCTCCCCCCCTGCATTGCTCTCAAGATAAGGCAGTGATAGCTTAGCTGCCATAAGTCTTGTCCAGGAGGCAAGGAGGTTTGCTCCTTTTTGCTGAAAAAGCGACAGATCGGGGTTTCTATGGCATCAAGCTTAAAAGTAACTGTGTGGTCTGTGGGCCTCTTCTTGCTGAGCCAGATGTGGGCTGGATGCGCTCAGAATGCTGCTGAGCGGACAGCTTTCGATCCAAAGCTAGCAGGATCCAGCGATCAAATCGTGCTGGCCATTGGAGGGGAAAGCGAAGAAGGATTTGATCCCACCCTGGGCTGGGGACGTTACGGTTCGCCTTTGTTCCAAAGCACTCTGCTGCGGCGGGACGAGAACCTTGAGATTGTAAACGACCTGGCGACTGGCTACACTGTCAGCCAAGATGGCCTAACCTGGACGGTAACCCTACGAAAGGATGCAGTCTTCTCCGATGGAAAACCTGTCACAGCAGCGGACGTGGCTTACACCTTTAACCAAGCAGCTCGGAGTGGTGGTCTGGTCGACCTAACCGCCCTAAAGGAAGCAGTAGCTATCGACACTCATACGGTGGAGCTGCGGCTGCAAAAACCCCAAAGTACTTTTGTCAACCGCCTCATCACCTTGGGTATCGTGCCTCAACATGCCCACGGGCCTGATTATGCTCGCAAACCCATTGGCTCTGGCCCCTACCGACTGGTGCAGTGGGATGAGGGGCAACAACTGATTGTGGAGGCAAATCCCTTATATTACGGCCAGACTCCTGGCATTCGGCGGCTGGTTTTCCTTTTCCTGGAGGAGGATGCAGCCTTTGCAGCAGCCCGAGCCGGACAGGTACACGTGGTTAGCGTGCCTCAGTCTTTGGCTAAGCAAACTGTTAAGGGCATGAAGCTTCACGCCATTCCCAGTGTGGATAACCGAGGGCTGATGTTCCCCTTTCCCCCTAAAACCGGTGCGACAACCCCAAAGGGATACCCCATCGGCAACGATGTGACTTCTGACTTGGCGATTCGCAAGGCGGTCAACTTCGCCATTGACCGACAGGCGCTGGTGGATGGAGTCCTAGAAGGCTACGGATCCCCTGCCTATGGCCCAGTCAGCGGTTTGCCCTGGGAAGAGCCGACCGCCAAGATTGAGGACAACAATCCAGACCTGGCCCGTCAGATTCTAGCTGAGGGAGGCTGGAGCGATGAAGATGGGGATGGGGTAGTGGAAAAAAACGGGCTACGGGCTGAGTTCACCGTGCTCTACCCGGCCAACGACAGTATTCGCCAAGCCCTGGCCCTAGCTGTTGCAGAAATGCTGCGGCCTGTGGGCATCCGAGTCAATGTCGAGGGCAAAAGTTGGGATGACATCATTCCGCTCATGCACAGCAACGTGGTGCTGTTTGGCTGGGGCAGCCATGACCCAACTGAGATGTACAACCTCTACCACAGCAAAGCGGCCCAGGGGGGATTTTTCAATGCCGGCTACTATGCCAACCCGTTTGTGGATCGAATGCTGGATCTGGCTATGGAGGCCCCCTCTGAAGCTGAAGCTATCCCCTTCTGGCGGGCAGCCCAGTGGGATGGAAAGCAAGGCTTTACTGCCAAAGGAGATGCAGCCTGGGCTTGGTTGGTAAACCTGGATCATACCTACTTTGTTCACGAGTGCTTGGATATAGGCCAGCCGCAGGTACAGCCTCATGGCCATGGTTGGCCAATCACAGCCAACATCACCCGTTGGAAATGGACGTGCAACTGAGGTCAGTTCTGCTGTTTCTGGCTTATAAGCTGACTCGGCTGGGGTTGCTGCTGGCGGCTGTGGCAGTCCTGACGTTTGCCCTGCTCAGCTTCTCCCCTGTTGATCCCGTACAAGCCTATGTAGGGGCCGACATGCTGCAGATCAGCCCAGCCCAACGAGACCTGATTGCCCAGCGTTGGGGGCTGGATCAGCCCATGCTGCTTCGCTTTGGGAACTGGCTTGGGCAGATGGTTCAAGGCAACTGGGGCACCTCAATGGTGTTCAATCAGCCAGTGGTGCAGGTCATTCAACAGCGGTTTGAGCTATCGCTGCCCTTACTGGCAATTGCCTGGCTGCTTTCCGGTTTCCTGGGAGTGGGGTTGGGGGTTTTGGCCGCAGCGTTTCAGGGCACTTGGGTTGACCGCGGTATTCGTCTTTACGCCTACACCCTCGCCTCTTCTCCCCCTTTCTGGGTGGCGCTGCTACTCTTGATCGCGTTTTCGGTAGAGCTGGGTCTAACACCTATCTGTTGCGCCGCGCCACCTGGCGCGTTGGCGGAGGAGGTGACTTTTTGGCAGCGCTTACACCACTTGCTCTTGCCTGCTTTCACCCTAACTTTCATCGGCGTTGCCAACATCACCTTGCACACTCGTCAGAAGCTCATTGACGTGTTGCACAGCAACTATGTGCTGTTTGCTCGTGCCCAGGGGGAAAGCCTGGCTGGGATCCTGTGGTACCACGGCTTGCGGAATATCTTGCTGCCTGCGCTGACGCTGCAATTTGCCTCCTTTGGGGAACTGTTTGGTGGCTCAGTGTTAGTGGAACAGGTGTTTGCTTATCCAGGACTGGGACAAGCAACGGTACAGGCAGCTTTGCGCAGTGATGTGCCTCTGTTGGTGGGCATTGTGTTTTTCAGCGCCTTGTTTGTCTATGCCGGCAATACCCTAGCTGACCTGTCCTACCAGATTGTCGATCCACGCATTCGCCTTGGCGGGAGGATAGGATGATCCCTTTTGCATCGCCTCGTGTTGCTGCTGCTGATGCCGATGGGGGGATGAAATTCTCAGAGTCCTCTGTCAAAGGAGAGCGCAGGCGGCAGACTCTGTGGGCAATTGGACTGTGTGCTTTTTTTTTGGTGTCTATCCTCTGCAGCGCTGGGCTTATCGGCGATACCGGACTGAGCCCGAACCTAACTCAGCGGAATCAGCCTCCTTCCCTGGCCCATCCCTTCGGCACCGACTGGCTGGGGCGGGATATGCTGGCCCGATCCTTGCACGGGATGTCCCTTAGTCTGTGGGTAGGCATGCTGGCTGCCGCCGTCAGCGTGGTGATCGCCGCTGTTTTGGGTTTGGTGGGTGGCACGGTGGGAGGCTGGGTGGATGCCTCGATCTGCTGGATGATTGACCTATGTTTCAGCCTGCCTCACCTGGTGGTGCAGATCCTTATAGCTTTTGCTGTCGGCGGCGGAGTTCGGGGAGTCATTGTTGCCGTTGCCCTCACCCACTGGCCCAGCCTAGCGCGCCTGGTGCGGGCCGAGGTGTTACAGGTCAGCAGTTCTGACTATGTCCAGAGTTCTTACCGACTGGGCCGCTCTTCCCTCTGGGTTGCCCGCTACCATATGATGCCTCACATTTTGCCCCAGCTCCTAGTGGGACTTATTCTGCTGTTTCCCCACGCCATTTTGCACGAAGCAGCCCTCTCATTCATTGGGGTAGGTATTTCGCCGCACCTACCGGCCATCGGCATTATTCTGGCCGAATCCATGCGCCACCTCTCCACCGGCTACTGGTGGCTGGGGGTTATGCCTGGACTGCTGCTGCTGCTGTCGGTCAAGGCTTTTGACTGGCTGGGAGAAAACCTGCAGGCCCTTCTCAATCCGCGTACGGCTCAGGAGTAGGGACATGTTGGTGGTCTCCGGCCTAAACATTAGGTTCAGCCGATACGAGCGGGGGCTGCGCCGCCGCTACCTTCAGGTGATTACAGATCTGGATCTGGAGGTTAAGGCAGGGGAGGTGGTGGCAGTGGTGGGGGCCAGCGGATCGGGCAAAAGTTTGCTGGCCCATGCCCTCTTGGGTCTTTTGCCAGAGAACGCTACCCTGCGCGGTACTCTCCTATTTCAGGGGCAGCCCTTGACCCCTGAGCGGTGTAGGCAACTGCGCGGCAAGGCCATTGCTCTCATCCCCCAGTCTGTGGACTACCTGGATCCCCTCATGCAAGTAGGATCCCAGGTACAGCGGGTAGCTCGGCTCAGCGGTGCCTCCCAAGGCGAGGCCCGTAGAGCAGTGAGCCGCATCTTTGCCCGCTATCGCTTGCCGCCGGGAACAGAGGGCCTCTACCCTTTCCAGCTCTCCGGAGGCATGGCACGGCGGGTGCTGGTATCGACGGCGGCAGTTAGCAGAGCCAAGCTGGTGATAGCCGACGAGCCCACGCTAGGCTTGGACGCGGAGGTGGTGGCTGAGACCCTTGCCCATCTGCGGGAGCTGGCCCAGGAGGGCCGAGGCGTTATGTTGATTACACACGATATTCAGGCGGCGTTGTCGGTGGCAGATCGAGTGGCAGTCTTCTATGCGGGCACTACAGTCGAGTTGGCCTCGGCTCAGGATTTCGAAAGGGGAAACTTGCGCCACCCCTACACTCAAGCTCTGTGGCGATCCCTGCCCCAAAATGAGTTTGCTCCCCTGCCGGGCAACCAGCCTGACCCTGAGGCACTGCCTGCGGGTTGTTTGTTTGGGGATCGCTGCCCCTGGGCAAGTGAAATCTGTCGAGCTGAGCGTCCGCCTCTGCGGGCGGTTGGAGGAGGGTGGGTGAGGTGTATCCATGCTCAAGGGTGAGCATCTCTGGTTTCGCTATGGACGGCATCTGCCTTGGGTGGTGCAAGATCAGACCCTTCAAGTAGAACTTGGGGAAGTCGTAGGGCTGATGGCTCCCTCTGGTTTTGGCAAAACTACTCTGGCCAAGTTGCTGGCGGGCTACCTTACCCCCAGCCAAGGTCGGGTGAGTGTGGCAGGGCAGCCTTTGCCTCGGCGAGGGTACTGCCCAGTGCAGCTTGTCTTTCAACATCCAGAGCAGGCCGTTAACCCCCACTGGCGCATAGCTCAGGTCTTGCGGGAAGGGCCTCCTCCCCAGCCAGAGGTTCTCCACACCCTAGGCATTTCCCCCAGTTGGCTCAACCGCTATCCCCATGAGCTAAGCGGGGGAGAATTGCAGCGGGTTGTCATCGCCCGGGTTCTCAACCCACAAACTCGCTATTTGATTGCAGATGAGATGACAGCCATGCTCGACGCCAATACCCAAGCCCTGATCTGGCAAGCTGTCTTGGCCTATGGGCGGGCACATCAGATGGGGCTTTTGGTCATCAGTCATGATCGCTTTCTCCTGGAACGGCTCTGCAGCCGCTACGTCATCATGACCAGCCACGACCCCTATCTTGTGGAGCGGGCCGGCCACCGGGTGGTGCGCATAGAAGGAGGACGTCTGTATGATATGGGCTGAGGATCTGCCGGGATTCCCAACTTGGGTTTAGGTGGCGGTAGGCAGCATGCCATTTCTCTATAAGATCCGCTATCTCCTGCAGGAGACCCTTTTGGGGTTGCGGCGGGGGGGCTGGCTGAACTGGGCTGCTATCAGCACCCTGTTGGTGTTGCTGTTTTTGGTCGGGATCGGCGTGGAGCTGTCTCGGGGGGTGGATGCAACGGTCCAGTCGCTGGGGGGGCAACTGGAGATCTCCGTCTATCTGGAGCCGGAACGCCGGGGGGTGGATTTGCAGCCCCAAGTGGCCCAACTGCCTCATGTGGCGGAGGTGAGGGTGATCACCAAAGAGCAAGCTTGGCGCGACCTTTTGCTGGAGATGGGGATCCAGGATGAGGCGGCCCTGGAGACCCAGTTGGGGGATAACCCTTTGGTGGATGCCCTGCGAGTCAAGGCCGATTCTGCCGAGATCCTAGGTCAAGTGGCCGAGCAGATCCGCCAACTGGAGGGGGTAGACGAGGTGTACTACGGCGACCGCATTGTGGAGCAACTGGCCCAAATCCAGGAGGTGCTACGTCTGGGATCCCTGAGCATCACCGGGGTGTTGGCCCTGACGGCAGTGGCGGTGATCACTACCACCATTCGCCTGGTTGTCATGGCGCGGCGGCGGGAGATTGAGGTGATGCAACTGGTGGGTGCGACGGCGACCTGGATTTACTTGCCCTTTATTTTGCAGGGCTGCCTGTTCGGGGTAGTCAGTGCGCTGGGGGCTTGGGGCTTGGTTCTGGGATCCCAACAGTTACTGCAGGAGGCGCTGGAGCAGTTGATTGCGCTGCCCTTCCTCAAGGTGATGCAGGCCGATCCCGGCCAGGCGGAGTTTTGGTTTCTGCCGCTGCTGTTGCTGGGGATGGGGGTTTTTCTGGGCACCAGCAGCAGCTTGATTGCAGTGCGCAAGTCGGCGGGGCGTTGGTTTTGATCGGGGATCCCTCGCCCTGGGCCGGGCTGACGCCCTTATGAGCTGCGAGAGGTTTGCTAAGATAAAAGGCTACCTGGTAACAAGACGCCGACCATGACCTTGCGTAACCCTCACTTGGGCATCGACAACGACGAGCTGATGCGTCGGGTAGAGGCGTTAATTAACGCTTCCAAAAACCGCTATCGCATCACAGTGCAGGTGGCCAATCGGGCCAAGCGTCGCTGCTACGATGACCCCAACGATGTGGAAGAGGGCTGGATGAAGCCCATTCGCCGCGCCATCATCGAAATGTCCGATGAGCTGACCGAGCCGGAAATCATCGGCGACGAGTAGCCGCCTGGCCCCCTTGGAGCTGCGATGGCCAGCTAGGGAGGAAGTTGGCCGGCTCGCTCCTCAGAAATGGGATCGGGGTTGCTCAGCCGTGACTCCATTGGGTGCAAAAGGCGGTGGGTTTCTTCCGGGCTGAGGCCCTGGATGCGCATCTCCAGTGGGCTGCACAACCAGAGGGCTTGTTGCGGAAACGGGATCTGGATCCCGGCTTGGTCGAAGGCATGCTTGAGGCGACGGCGGTATTCCCGCGTCACCCGCCACTGCTGCAGCGGTTGCACCTTGATCCAGATGCGCAATGTAATCCCCCGCTCCCCCAGGTCATCGACGCCGTGCATCTCGGGGGGCTCGCGGATCTTGTCCCGCCAGGCCGGCTCCCGATACATCTGTAGAGCCACCTGCTCGGTAATGCGGATGGCCTGTTCCAGGTCGTTTTCGTAGGCGATCACGATCCCCAGATCCACCCGCGACCAGCCGTTGGAGAGGTTCTCCACCACCCGAATGGCGCTGTTGGGAATGGAGCGGGCCCGCTGCGACACCGGCGGCAGGCTGCCGGGATCCCCCTGTGGCGCGGCGACCAAGAACAGCCGCCGCCCATCCAGTGTCACGGCCTCCGTTTGGATGGAAGCGGTGGGCAGGCTGAGCGCTTGCCGCAGCTCTTCCAGAGCATCCAAGCGGCTGAGCAAAGGCACGTTGGAGGCGGTGCCGTGGTTTTGAGAAGTTTCCTGCCCCCAGGCAGGCTCGATGGCCGGAGATAGGGCGAGGGACGCGCCGAAAAGGAGCGGCCACAGCAGGGATCCCATTTTCCCCGACTTATCTACCGGTCGCAGCTGGCGCAACATGAATCGTTTGCGTCCGCGGTGTGGAGTACTTGAACAACCTCACTCCAAAAAGAAAAAAGCAATGCCGAGAATGGCATAGGTGGCCAAGAGCAACAGCCCCTCCAGCCAGTTGGAGCGACCGTCGCTGCTGACGGAGTTGACCAGCAACACCGAGACGGCAATGGCCACCAGCTCCACTGTGCCGAAGTTAAAGTTCATCGGCTGGCCCAGCACGTTCCCGGCCAGCACCAACAGAGGCGCCACGAACAGGGCAATTTGCATCGTCGAGCCCAGAGATACTGAGAAGGAGAGATCCATCTTGTCTTTCATGGCCACCGTGATTGCCGTCGCATGTTCGGCCGCATTGCCGATGATCGGCAGCAAAATCACCCCCATGAACAGCGAGGTAATGTGCAAGTGCTCCAGAGTATGCTCCAGGGTGCTCACCAACAGTTCCGACTCCAGCGCCACCAACACCGTCAACCCCAAGAGGGCCAACAGCCAAAACCCCAAACCGGCCCGCTCGGGCGGGGCCGTCAACACTTGGGGAATGGATCCCTCTGCCTGCAAAACCGGATTGGGGGCGAGACGGGCAGCGGCTTCATGTTCTGCCGCCTCTGCCTCGTGAATGGTGTAAAGGTAGCTGTGGGTTTTGAGGGAAAACAGCAAGGTAAGGCCATAAACCCCGATCAGCACCAAAGCCACCGCTGTAGAGAGCTCTTGGATGGAGAGCGCGCCCAAGTTGGCGTCGGCATAGGTGACCACGCTGGGCAAGATCAGGGCCACCACCGCCAGGTTCATTACCGAGGCGTTCATACGCGCCACTTCGGGCCGAAAGCTCTGCTCGCGAAACTTAATGCCGCCCAAAAACATGGCCAGCCCGGCCACCAGCAGCAGGTTGCTGATGATCGAGCCGGTGATGGAGGCTTTCACCACCTCCACCAGTCCCGCCTGCAGCGCCACCAGGCCAATGATTAGCTCGGTGGCGTTGCCAAAGGTGGCGTTGATCAGTCCCCCGATCGTCGGCCCGGTCAAGGCAGCGATCTCCTCGGTGGCTTGACCCATAAACTTCGCCAAGGCCACCACCGCCAAGGCCGCACAAAGGAAGACCAGATTGGGATCCCAGCCCTGCAAGTGGCCTGTCCACGAGAGGGGAACCCCCAGCAGCAGCAGGAACATCAAGCCGTTCAGCGCTCTCTGCCAGCCTGCTGCAGGGCGAACTGAGGAAACCAGAGAATTTGCATCGGCCAGAGTCATAGTTCCGGGGAATAGAGGCTGATAGATAGTTTCAGAAGTGTGGCGGCGGCAGCAGCGGCCTTCCAAAGCAGTCTAGCTGCTGCCAGGGAGGCTTGAGTAGGTACTGCGATTAGAGGGAGATGACTCGATGGCGCTGCAGCAGGCGGAGGAGCTCGGCTCCCAGTTGATCCACCAGGTGCTGCGGATCGCCGATTTTCAAAAAGCTGCTGCCTTCCACCTCAAAGGGAAAGGATCCCTCGATGCCGTGGCGGGGCAGTTGCACCAGCAGCAGTTGCTCGGGGCGCTTCGATTGCAGGGCATAGCCCAGCTCCAGACAGACCTGTGGGCTGGGCAGAGGCCGCCCCCGGCCATTGACCTGCACAGGGGTGACATCGGCCACCACCAGCAACGCCTGCTTGAGCTTGCGAATCAGCGCTGCGTCGATGAGGGGTGTCTCTGGGGATCCCTGCAGTTGTAGCGGAAGAACCGGCTGATGATGGCGGTTAATGGCCTCCACCACCGTCTGCAACGCCTGGTGCAGCGTGGCGCTGGAGTCGGGGTAATCTGATTGGCCACAGAAGTAGATGGCCGGCTCCGTGATGCTTAGGGCAGCCCGCTTATTGAAGTAGATCTCGCGGCTGATTAAATCGAGGTTGGAGATGCTGTAGGCGCCGCTGCCCTCGATGTAAAACTCCACCAGCTCCCCTTCCAAGTAGCGCTGCCACCAGACAGAGGCCTTCACCTGCTCCACATCGTCGAGGAAATCGGCTCGCATCGCCGTTTTCAGGAGGCCGGTACGGCTTAGGCGCAAGTCAGGGGCTCGCTGTTGCACTTGGGAGGCAGACAACACCGAATCCAAATACCAGGCTCTCAAGACAATGATCGCCATCGGATCCCTCTGCGCTTAGCCTCAAAGGTACCTGATTTTGGCCGGCTATCCAAGTCAGCCTGGGCGCAGGGCCAGATCCAGCAGCCGGTGAGCCAGGGTCGATTTGGTGGCCAACGGGAGCAGTTCCGGGTTGCCCTGCCGCGGGATCCAGTAGCCTTGGTTGTGGCTGCTGCCAAAGCCGCTCTCCGGCTGGTCGATGGGGTTGGCCACAATGGCGTCCAGCCCTTTCTGCTGCAGCTTCTCCTTGGCCGGGGGGAGAGGATCCCCGCTCTGGGCAGCAAAGCCGATAAGAAGCTGGCCGGGACGTCGGTGACGGGCTAGGGCTGCCACCAAATCGGGGACAGGCTCCAAGGGCAGCAGCAGGGGCAGCTCGGCCTTGGCCAGCTTGCCCGCATAGGTCTGCGTGGGCCGCACATCCCCCACTGCCGCTGCCATCCAGAGCACGTCCACCTGGGGAAACTCCGCCCGCAAAACCTGCTCCAGTTGGGCTGCTGTCTCCACCGGGATGGCCCGAATGGCGAAGGGTGCTGGATCAAAGGGGATCCCCAGCGGCCCATGCACCAGCGTGACTTCGGCCCCCCGACAGGCGGCGGCCACCGCCAGCGCCACCCCCATCCGCCCACTGGCCGGGTTGCCGATAAAGCGCACCGCGTCGATGGGCTCGCGGGTGCCTCCTGCCGTCACCAACACCCGCTTCCCTTGCCAGTCTTTTTGCCCCCCTGTCCAGAGCAGAGCCCGCACATACTCCTGCAGCGCCTCTGGCTCCAGCAGGCGCCCTTCCCCCACCGCATCGCAGGCCAGGCGGCCCCTGGCCGTGGGCAAGGCCCAGAAGCGGGGATCCCGTTGCAGCCGCTGCCAATTCTCGGCCACTGCTTCAGCCTTCCACATGTGGGTATTCATGGCCGGCGCCAAGGCCACCGGACAGTGGGAGGCCAAAACCACGTTGGTGAGCAAATTGTCCGCCAGCCCCTGGGCCAGCTTGCCCAAGGTGTTGGCCGAAAGCGGCGCAATCAGGAGAGCCTCGGCCCATTCCCCCAGCTCGATGTGCAGCGGCCGTCCCCGCGCAGCTTGCCAGAACTCGGCATCTGTAAAAGCCGGCTGACGGGACACAGTGGCAAACGTCAGCGGGGAGATAAACTGTTGTGCAGCTTGCGTCAAAACCACCCTCACCTCTGCCCCCTGCTGGGCCAGAGCAGACACCAAAACCGCAGTTTTGTAGGCAGCAATTCCCCCGCTCACCCCAACCAGCAGACGCCGCCCCGACCAAAAGGGATCCATATCAGCGAATACTCAAACAGCCCTGTTTCCAGTTTCCCTGCCTTTGCCAGCAACACAACAGGAATCCCTCGCCCAAAGTGCTAGGGCTCAGGCCGCCGATCCCGCCGAGAACAGCACTTGCGAGCCTAGGGCTTGCCTGGGGAGAACCCCTCTTTCGCAAGTCCGACCTCGACTCTACAGGTTCTGTCCCGCAGGGGGAATTCGCTACTGCTGTTTTGCGCACTCGCCTCTTCAGATCCCATTCCGCTTGCCGAACTTGTCTCCTCTAATAAGAAAGAGTTGAAGGCAACTTATTGCAATCGCTATTTGTTTTTGGCTACACTAACTGTTGTCCTTGAGCCATCTTGATATGACTACGACCGGTAAACCAAAACCACTCACTGGCCAAGAGCTCCTCGACAAGGTAACTTCGATGGGAAATGCGGATCGCAAGGAAAAAGCTCGCGCCTGTGGCTACGTCACCTATACCAAGAATGGTCAGGAGCGAGTGAATCTGATGCAGTTCAACAATGCCTTGCTGAAGGCAGTCGGTGTGGATCTCGATGCTAGTGATGAGAACGGTTCCCGCGGTCGGGCTCCGACTTACCGGGTTTCGGTTCACAAGAATGGCAACCTCCTCATCGGAGCTGCCTACACCAAGAAGATGGGCCTCAAGCCGGGGGATCAGTTCGAGATCAAGTTGGGCCACCACAACATCAAGCTAGAGCGCATCGACTGATTTCCTGTCGCCTGCCTTGTCGAGGTTCTCTCTGCTGATAACAGCGTTTCAGCTTGGGTAAAGCCCTCGATGGTTAGGGAAGAGCGAGATGCTTCTTTCCCTCCATCGTCACCCTGTTTTTAGGCGGACAAGGGATCCTCGTATTCGGTGAGGATCCCTATCTGTCTGTATCATCTGTATCAATAGGTATCAATTGATGGCTGAAGCGCAGAGGGCTTCGTTATTCTGACAAAAGTTAAAGTTCATGAGGGCGGCGGCAATGTACACTCCAACTGCACAGAACCTGGCCCGTCGGTGGCGACGCTGGCGAATTTGGGTGGGGCTGGTGGTGTTGGCAGTGGTGTTCTGGGCCGTTCAGCCTCATCTGCAGGTTGAGTCGCAATCGAATGCGCCGCTGCAGTGGGTCTCCTCTCAGCCAGCCCCCGAGCAGCAGGATGTTTTTGTGGACGGGGTTCTACGGCTGCAATTCGATCGGCCGCTGGATCCCAATCTACAACGGCTGGCGGTTCAGTTGGAGCCGCCGGCAGCGGTCATTTTCGACGTGCAGGGAGACGAGTTGTTGCTTAAACCTCGGGATCCCTTGCGCTTTAGCACCGACTACACCCTCACGATCGCGCCGCAGGAGGGGCTGCCGCTGGAGCAGACCATCCAACTGCGCTTTCGCACCGAGCCGCAGTTTACCTACGAGCGGGACATCAAGCCGTTGCTGGAGGCCAGTTGTGTCGGCTGCCACCAGCCGGCAGGGCGACAGAGCACCCAGTTGCTGGACAGCTACGAGGCGGTTCTGGCCTACGTCAAGCCAGGGGATCCCAACAGCGAGTTGATCGATCCCCGCTGGACGCGCCGCCACGCCACCATCCTCAACGCCAACAACCCCAACCGCCCTCAGGCCCGCGGCGGATCCCCGGAGATCGCCTACCTCCAGGCCCGCGGGCTGCCCCTCTCTCGTCTGGGCTTTTGGACGCCGGAGGAGGTGGAGATCGTCCGCACTTGGATCGTCCAAGATGGGGCCCCCCGCAGCAGCGCCCGCGCTCAGGCGGGCAACTAGTCTCACCGCCATGACCGCTCCCCAACCGCTAGCCACCGTCATCCAGGGATCCCTGAGTCGGGGCTTGGAAGCTCGCCTCAACCCCGGTGTCTCGGTAGAAGACCTGCGGGTGGGCAAGTTTGTGGTGATCCAGGGGGAGCGCTACCGCTTCTTCGGCCTGCTCACCGACGTTACCTTAGCAACCAGCAACCCGCAGATCTTGGTCAATCCCCCCCGCCCGGAAGAGACCCTGCTGCAGGAGGTGCTGGCGGGTACCGGCACCTACGGGGTTATCGCCCTCACGCCCATGCTGATGCTGGTGCCGCGGCAGACGGAAGCAGAGAGGCTGTATCCCCTCATCGATCCCAAGCGGCCAGACGACTGCGGCTCAGCCCCTCCTGCTGCCGAGGCGATGGAGCTGTTGCCGGTGAAAACGGTGCCGGCCCACTTTTCCCAGGTGTACGAGGCGCGGGAGCTGGACTTTCGCACCGTCTTCGGCTGGGAAGACGACCCCACTCGGCGCAACTTCGCCATCGGCCAACCCTTGGACATGGCGGTGCCCATTTGTCTGGATCTGGATCGCTGGGTGGAGCGCAGCAACGGCATCTTCGGCAAGTCCGGTACCGGCAAATCCTTTTTGGCCCGCCTGATCCTGGCGGGCATCATCCGCAAACGGGCGGCGGTAAACCTGGTTTTTGATATGCACTCTGAGTATGGCTGGGAGGCGGCCAGCGAGGATAGGCAGGCCACCACCGTCAAGGGGCTGCGGCAGCTCTTCCCCGGCCAGGTGCAAATCTATACCTTGGATCCCGATTCCACGCGGCGGCGAGGGGTGCGGGATGCCCGCGAGCTGTTTATTGCCTACAACCAGATCGACGTGGAGGATCTGGCGCTGTTGGCAGAGGAGCTCAACCTCTCCGAGGCCAGTCTGGAAAACGCCATTATCCTGCGCAACGAGTTTGGCCGCGACTGGATCAGCCGTCTTTTGAGCCTTTCCAACGCCGAGATTCAGGAGTTTTGCGAGCAAAAAATGGGCAACAAGGCCTCGATCCTGGCCCTGCAGCGCAAGCTCACCCGTCTCGACGACCTCAAGTACATCCGCAACAGCCTGCCCCACAACTACATCGGCGAGATCCTGGAGGCCCTCAGCCGCGGCATTCACGTGGTCATCGAGTTCGGATCCCAGTCCAACCTGCTCTCCTACATGTTGGCGGCCAACGTCATCACCCGCCGCATTCACCAGGCCTATGTGCAGCAGACGGAGCGGTACTTGCAGTCCAAAAATCCCCTCGACCGGCCCCGGCAACTGTGCATCACCATCGAGGAAGCGCACCGCTTTCTGGATCCGCGGGCGGCCAAGCAGACCATTTTCGGCACCATCGCCCGCGAGATGCGCAAGTACTTTGTGACGCTGCTGGTGGTGGATCAGCGCCCTTCCAGTCTCGACCGCGAGGTGATGTCGCAGTTGGGCACCCGCATCACGGCCCTTCTCAACGATGACCAAGATATCGAGGCTGTGTTCACGGGTGTAGCCGGCAGCCAGAACTTGAAAACGGTGCTGGCCAAGCTGGATTCCAAACAGCAGGCCCTGGTTCTCGGCCATGCCGTGCCCATGCCGGTGGTGGTGCAAACCCGCTCCTACGACCAGAGGTTCTACGCCGAGATCGCCGATCCCGATTGGTCAGAGGCCGCCGATGCGGAGGTGCTTTGGGCAGCTCAGAAGGCCAAGGAGGAACTGGGGCTGTAGGGAGGGCTGCCCCACAGCCCGGTCATCAGGCGCAGCAAAAAGCGCCGCAGCGGCGGAAAGCGTATCATCCCTATCAAAACCAAGCGCCGCAAGACCACCAGGGGCCAGTAAGAGTTGGAGAAAGTGCGGGTGAGGAGATCCGTAAAGAGCAACACCACCCAGTTTTCCCAGCGGCGACGGCGACCGTAGCGCCGCAGGACTTGGACCTCTCCCAAATCCTCCTGTCGTCTCCAGGCGTCCAGCAACACTTGGGCCAAGGCAGCGGCATCGCGGATGCCGAGGTTCAGCCCTTGGCCAGCTACGGGATGACAGTGGTGAGCGGCGTCCCCCACCAAAGCCAGGCGGTGCTGATAGTAGCGGCGGCTCTGGCGCAGGCGGGCCGGGAAGACTTGGGGCGGGTTCAGCAAGGTAAGGTAGCCGCCCTGGTCGCCGTAGTAGCGCTGCATCTCGGCCAAGAAGTCGGCCTGGGAAAGGGCCAGCGTGGCCTTGGCCTGCTCGTGGGGCAGGATCCAGACCACCTGGCAGCGGTTGCCGGGCAGGGGCAGGATGGCGAAGGGGCCGGCAGGCCAAAAGCGCTCGTAGGCGACGTTTTGGTGGTCTTGGGCAGGGGCCACCAGGGCGGTGATACACGACTGCCAGTAGTCCCAGCCGTCGCTCGGGATCCCTGCCCGCTGGCGCACTTGGGAGCGCAGGCCATCGGCGGCTACCACCAGGGAGGCGGCCAGCCGGCGGCGGCCTTGGGTCGTTTCCAGCTCTACCTCAGCCGCAGCCTCCCCGTAGGTTACGCTCTCCACCCTGGCTTCGTAGTAGCAGGTGATCTGGGGATCGGCAGCCACCCGCTCCTGGAGCACCTGCTGCAGCCGAGCATGTTCGCCGCAGTAGAAAACTGCCGTTTCCCCCACATCCTCCGGCCTAAACGTCACCCGCTGGGGAGCGTCGGCGTCGGTCAGAATCACCTGGGCAAAGGGTGTGATGTGGGGAGCCAGCGCCTCCCACACCCCGATGGCCCGAAAGATGCGGATCGACAACGGCGAAAGGGCATAGGCCAAGGGGCGCTGCCTGACTGCCTCAGCCGACTGGGCCTCAATGAGGGCCAAGCGCAGGCCGGATCCCTGCAGGGCACAAGCTAGGGTCAAGCCCGCAATGCCGCCGCCGACGATGATCACGTCGTAAACGGCTGCCAAGGTAGTCGGAGTGGGAGCAAGGGTTGTCATTTCTAGTGCTGAGTGCTGTGGGCAACTACTTCTGGGCGGGCGGAGTTTGCCGGCGTGGCGGCCCGCACCGCTCGGAACATGCCAAAGCGGCAGAGGCCAGTGCCGAAGGCCAGGCGCATGAGCAAGAAAGTGGGCACCTCCCGCAGCGACTTGATCAGGCCCACCAAGCCAAACTTCAGCAACCCTTCGGGACGGACAACCCCCTGCCAGATGGAATCCAGCCAAGAAGGAAGAGTTTCTTGCGTCCAGTCGGCAGTTTGCACCTGTCCTTCCACCAGGCCCGTGGCTTGCAACTGTTCGGCAAACCCCTCGATGCTGGAAAAGGCGGGGTGCGACCACTGATCCAACAACTGCCGCATCACCAGCCGCTCCCAGAAGTTGAGGGGCTTTTGACGGTCGTCGCGCTGGTTCCAGTCCGCCACCACCAAGATGCCGCCTGGCTTGAGCACCCGCAGCATCTCGCTGGCGTAGCGAGCCTTGTCCGGCATGTGGGGCCCCGCCTCGATGGACCAGACCACATCAAAGCTGGCGTCGGGGAAGGGCAGGTTGAGGGCGTCGGCCACCTGAAACCGGACGGGCAGATCGGGGGGGGTGAGCTCCTGGGCCCGCTGCACCTGCTGCGGGCTGATGGTGATGCCGGTCACCACAAAGCCATAGTCGCGGGCCAAGATGCGACAACTACCGCCAATGCCGCAGCCCACATCCAACACCGTCGTCCCCGGCGGCAGCCGATCCAGCCCGCCCCAGCGCACCATCTCGTGGACAAAGTCGTGCTTGGCCTGGATGAAGTTCTTCCGCCGCGGCGGGGATCCGTAGTGGCCCAGGTGAATATGCTCGCCCCAGTAGAACTCCAGGATCCCGTCTCGCGTCCATTCGTCGTAGGCGCGGGCTACCGATTCAGGAGAGCGGTACTTGCGGGCGGTCAACAGGTAGGCTCCCAATCCTATAGCTAGGAGCAGGACTAGGCCCCAAAAAACCCAGAGTGTTGGATTCATTAGAACTACCTTGAGATGGCTAGAGATGGCAATTGATGATTGTTGCTGCGGTGGCAACAGACACAGCGGGGATCCCTTCTGGCCTCCGTTGATCCAGCGGAGCAAAGCCCCACTCTCATCTTGCCCTATTTGCCAGCCGCAAGGCGGCCTAGGAGTGTCGTAGCCGCACGGTTGCCCGCGGAGGAGACGCTGGCCTGAGCAACCTTGCCGGGGGCTAGGTGGCCTGGAGCTCCTCCCTTAGACGCTGAGTGGCTGCCACCATGTTTTTCAGGGCAGGGATCACTTCCTCCCAGCGGCGGGTTTTTAGGCCGCAGTCGGGGTTGACCCAGGTTTGCTCTAGCGGCAAGTGGGCCACTCCCAGGCGCAGTTGCCGGAGAATCTGCTCGGTGTCGGGCACCGCCGGGCTGTGAACGTCGTAAACGCCGTTGCCTACCTGGTGGCGATAGCCGGCTTGGGCAATCTGCAGCAAGGTTTTGTTGCTGCTGCGGCTGTTTTCGATGGAGAGGACGTCGGCATCCAGACGCTCGATGTGCTCGATGATGTCCCCGAACTCCGAGTAGCACATGTGGGTGTGGATCTGGGTTTCGGGCTTGGCGCCAGCGGTAGTCAGGCGGAAGGCCTCCACCGCCCAACTTAAGTATTCTGGCCAGCGCTCTTTTTTCAAGGGCAGCCCCTCTCGCAGCGCTGGCTCGTCCACCTGCACCATCGCGGCTCCGGCAGCTTCCAAGTCGGCCACCTCTGCCCGCAGGGCCAGGGCAATTTGCAGGGCCTGCTCGCGACGGGAAACGTCAACGCGGGGGAAGGACCAGTTGAGCATGGTTACCGGCCCTGTCAGCATCCCCTTGACCGGCTTTTGAGTCAGAGATTGGGCCACCTTGAACTCCCGCACCGTCATGGGGCGAGGGCGAGACACGTCGCCGTAGAGAATGGGGGGACGCACGCAGCGGCTGCCATAGCTCTGCACCCAGCCGTGCTCGGTAAAGGCAAAGCCCTGCAGTTGTTGGGCGAAGTATTCCACCATGTCGGTGCGCTCGAACTCACCATGCACCAGCACATCCAGGCCAATTTCTTCTTGGATGCGGATGCACTTGGCAATTTCGGCGTCGATGGCAGCTTCGTATTCGGCCTGGGAGATCTCGCCCTTTTTGTACTTGACCCGCCACTGCCGGACTTCGGGGGTTTGGGGAAAAGAGCCGATGGTGGTGGTCGGCAGCGGTGGCAGCTTGACCTGCCGGCCTATACGCTGCTCGTAGGGAAGGGAGCGCTGGAAGTCCTGCGCCGTCAGGTTGGCCAAGGCCTGGCGCACTGTAGAGTTGGGGGGATTGAAGTCCTGGAAGGCCTGCCACTGCTGCTCCAGCTCCTGCTGCTGGGCGGCGGTGTCTTCGCCGTTGAGGGTGCGGGCCAGCAGAACCACCTCGGCCAGCTTCTGCTCGGCAAAGCTGAGAACATTGCGCAAAGGCTCTGGCAGGTGGGTTTCCAGAGCAGCGTCGTGGGGCACAAATTGGAGCGAGCAAGAAGGCTGCACCCGCAGGTTGGGGGCTAGGGCTTGCAGCTCTTGCAGAGTGGCCAGAACGGCTTTGGGCTGGATCTGCCAGACGTTGCGCCCGTCCACTACCCCCGCCCCCAGGATCTTGTCGGCGGGGAAGCCGTGGGCTCTGACCAGTTCCAGGTTGTGGCCGCGGGTGAAGTCGAGGCTGAGGCCAGCTACCGGAAGCTCCACCGCCCAGGGGTAAGTCTCCCCCAAGTCGTCAAAGTAGGTAACCAGGTGGAGAGGGATCCCCACGCTTGCAAGCCAGCGGTAGGTCTGCTCCACCGCTTCCTGAAGACTTTTGCCTTCGCTGGTCACCAAGATGGGCTCATGGACTTGCACTTCCCGGATCCCCAGGCGCTGCAGCTCCTGCAAGAGTTCTCTGTAGAGAGGAAGCAGCTTCTCCAGATCCCCCCGCAACTCGCCAGAGCGCTGGCTTAGAGCAAGAAGGGTAACCGGACTGAGAAGGACGGGGCTGGTGCGGTTTCCTAGGATCCCTTGCGCCCGTCGCACCGTGGCCAGGAAGTCGTCGAAATGGGCCTGAGGGATCGCGTCGGCCTCAATTTCCGGCACCAGGTAGTGGTAGTTGGTGTCAAACCACTTGGTCATTTCCAAGGCCGGCAGCCCCTCCTGCCCCCGCGCCATGGCAAAGTAGCGCTCCAGGCCTGATAAGCTCTGAAACCGGGAGGGAATCAGCCCCAGCCAGGTGGCCCAGTCCAAAACGTGGTCGTAGAGGGTTTGATCTCCTACGGCAATGTGGTCGAGGTTGGCCTGTCGCTGGGTTCGCCAGGCCTGACTCTCCAGATCCTGCAGCGTCGCCAACAAGGCTTCCGCCTCCAGGGTGCCGCCCCAAAAGGCCTCCAGGGCTTTCTTCAGCTCGCGGCGCTTGCCCATGCGGGCATAGCCTAGGGTTTGAGTTTCAATGGCCATAAGGTACCTTGTCCTGAATCGAATTCGGTAATTGAGGTTGCCGCCAGTTGTCATCCAACCTAGGCAGCAAGAGATGGCCGCCGACATGCCTATCGGTGGCATCCCGGCAGAAGGTTTTCCCTAGGCCAGGAAACCTGCCGGAGCTGTCAAGGCGTTCCTTCACCCTGGCGGCTTGCCCACTCTGCACAGGGGGATGCCCAGAGGACTCTTTTGTGCAACCAAAGCGAGCAACCGTCCTCCTAGCTGCCCCTGAGCTAACTGCTCAGCTCTCTTGTCCGCGCTTTTGACTGAGTGCCTACGATCCGAGAGCGTCGAAAATCCGTAAGCAGGCCGATGAAAAAACTTCGAGACGGGAACGGGCTAACGTCAAAATGGGGAGCATATCTGTACCTCGCAGATATGGTGAACTGTGGAAAAACCGCCGGCGGGCATTCTGACTTGCTCAGTTTTGGAGGGGCTGGCTTGGTCTCAAGGCCTCTTGCAACAACGAACCAGGGATCCCAAGTCCAAAACCGGCTCACAGCTGCGGGACAGCGGCAGATTCTCACTGCACTTTCCCCGTTGCCTCTGACGGCTGATCCCCGTCAGAACCGACAGTAGACTTTATCCTATCACTGGTTTTAGCGGGACTGGGCGGATTTGAACCGCCGACCTAGCGCTTAGGAGGCGCTTGCTCTATCCAGGCTGAGCTACAGCCCCAGGTCAGGTACCTCACTGATACTAGCAGAGAGGCTAGGGGGTATCGCCGCAAGGCTGCCGAGCAATAGCGTTCTTATGGAATTGCTGGAACAAAGGCTTTGCTTTCTGACACAAAACCCAACGCGGCGGCTCACCCCAGTAGTACTCTTTTTTCCAAATGGGCAAGCGCTCCTTGATTGCATCAATGATGTAACGTGCTCCAGCAAAAGCGGCGCCGCGATGTTCAGCTGTAGCACCAACCCAAACCGCAATATCACCAATTGCAAGATGACCCTGGCGGTGACAGGCAACAGCACCGCAGAGGCCAAACTTGGCGTGGGCTTCTCGGAGGATCTTCTCGCCCTCCTTCTGGGCAAGGATCTCGTAGACTTCGTACTCCAAGCTGAGAACAGGTTTGCCCTGGCTGTGGTTGCGTACCCAGCCCTCGAAGGTTACTAAGGCACCCGCTGTGTTATTGACGAGCAAACGACTGAGTTCAGCTGGCTGGATGGTGCTATCCACAATTAGAAAACGCAGCATTTAGCCCCCACAAACTGGTGGAATGAAAACTACCAAGGCACCTTCATCTATCGGCCTAGTCAAGCCACAGAACTCATGATTGACAGCAACCTTAACGTCCTCCGCTGCTAGCGAAAATCCATACTTTGCTTGCAGCTGCTGATAGAGCTCTAGGTAGTTTGCTGCACTGGTTTGCAGCACTTCGCTGCTCCGCTGAGCCTGTTCCCGCAGCACTGCTACATATTGAATTGTTACGGTCTTACTTAGGACAGATTGAGTTACCATGGCTGCAACTACCCCAAACGGATTGGAAAGTGGCATACTCCTCGGCGGTATTGACGTTCATGAGCTCGACCTCATGGTTGGGGGTAACTAGGGTGCAGGGCTGCCTGCTGAGGATTTCCACAGGGCAGTACACCCCTTCCGCGTAAGCCCTTTCTAGTACCGCTGCAGCTTGAGGAGTATAGATGGCGCAAAGAGCTTCCGGGAAGCCGCGCTCGGGGTTAACATAGCAAGTTGCGATTGTTTCGGCTTGGTAGTGATCCAGCAGCTTTTGGATTGTTTCTGACCGAAGGTTCAGTAGATCACAGGCAACAACCAACCAGTTAGCTTCAGGATGAGTATTCAAGGCAGTCAATAGGCCACTGATCGGGCCAACGCTTTCTACTAGATCTGGTAGTGTGGGCAAGAGCTCTAGAGCTGTGCCCGACCACTGACCGGCACGCGCTGACAAGTAAACCTGCTGGCAGTAGGGCTGCAGCAGTTCATAGAGATAGGCGGCGTGGGGTTTGCCAAAAGGGTTCAGCAGCGCTTTATCGCGACCCATGCGCTTGCTACGTCCCCCTGTGAGCACCAAGCCATAGAGGGGACGTTCCAGGAGGGCGTTTTTGCCGCCGGACTTAGTTACTAGGCGGGTCTCCTGGATGCAGATATGGGGCGACACCGACTTGCACATGTCATAGATTGTCAGCGCTGCTGTTGCCGCACCACAGAGAGCTTCCATTTCAACCCCTGTCTTAGCGCTGGTCTTGACAGTGCAGTGGATGGTTACAAGCAAGTGATCATCAATTGTGATATCAAAGGTGCAGTCTTCAACAGGGATCTGATGACAAAAGGGGATCAGTTGGTCAGTTCTTTTAACAGCCATTGTACCGGCAATGGTTGCTGTCTGAAATACCGGTCCTTTTTTCAGGTGGATATCTTGGCCAACAACATAGGATCTGAGAGCAGGTGGCAGTTGAACTCTTGCCCGTGCTGTGGCCGTTCGCAAAGACACCGATTTGTGGCTAATATCTACCATATGCGGATGGCCTTGAGCATTAAGATGGGCCCATGTACGATCAGCTTTGTCCATAGAGCTAGCCCCCTAAGCCGTACATTGGGTGTGAGACCTGCTCAACCCGGCGCAGTGGTTTCATCCCCAAAAGCTGCTGGTAAATTTGCTGACGTTGGCCTGGTGTTTTGTCTCGAACCGAGAGACCCTCCTCACTAAATAGGCAGGCAAAGAGACGACCATCAGCTGTCAAGCGCCACCGGGAACAGCTGCTGCAGAAGGGCTGAGACTCAGAGGCAATAAATCCAACTTTAACATTCTCGTCGATTGTAAAGTAAAACGCTGTCGAATCAGGTGCCGCTGGAAGGGGGGTTAGAGTATAGCGTTCTTGCAGACGGGCAATGCACTCTTGTGCTGAAACGTAGTGTTCTTCATAGAGAGAGTTGGCATAGCCGACCCGCATCAGCTCCAGAAAGCGAACTGTCACGCCTGTCTTGCGGGCAAACTCAACGAAATCAAATAGCTCGCAATCGTTGATCCCCCGCATTACAACCGTATTGACTTTGAGGCTAAATCCCCGGGCAATACCCTCCTGGATATTACGGAGAATATCCGCCAGGCAGTCGCGACGGGCAATTGCAGCTTGGGTGGAGGGCTGTAGGCTATCGAGGCTAACATTAAGGTTGAGAACGTTGGCAGCCTTGAGAACGTCCCAGTAGCGGTGGAGCAGCAGGCCATTGGTTGTTAGGCTGAGGGACGGGATCTTCAGCTTGGCAAGTTCCTGAATGACTTCATCAAAGTCTTGCCGAACCAGAGGCTCACCACCTGTAATGCGAACTTCTTCAATGCCATAGTCCAGCAACTCGCCAATAATTTCTTTGTATTGCTGCGGAGTTAAGTAGCTACTTTTGTCCAGAAATTCTGGATGCAAAGGCATGCAGTAGCGGCAGCGAAGGTTGCATTGATCGGTTAGAGAAACCCTTAGCTTGCGAATGCGACGATTCCATTGATCCACTAGCTGCATCTTAGTACCACGGATAGAATTGGATGCTTTGCTCGGGGCTGAGGATAGTTTGAGCCGGGGGTAACTCTACAAAGCCATCGCTGTCTGTTAGAGCGATGAAGTCTCCGGAGTTGTTAGGCATAATCGGTGTAAAGACTCGGTTGGCGCTCATCTTAACGGGCACAAAAAGAGTGAGATTGGGTTTGAAGGTAATGACTTCACTTAGGTGCCCAGAGTCAGTGTTACGGTTGAGGAGATAACGATGCAAACATACAAGAGCTGAGATGGGGTTGCCTGGGAGGCCCCAAACTATAGTATTGGCCTGATGGTCGATGCCAAACCACATTGGCTTGCCTGGCTTTTGCGCCACGCCGTGGATGTAGGCAGTAACACCACAGCTTTGCCAGATGGCCGGCAAGTAGTCACACTTTCCCCTTGAAACACCCCCAGAGTAAATCAAGAGGTCGTAGTTTGGGGTATTGGCTTGGTAGTGGGTGGCAATGGCAGCAGGATCGTCCGGAAGGTGATCGGTCTCAACCTCGGTATACCCGTAGGCAAGAAGAGCCGCTCGGAGGGCCTCAGCGTTGGAGCGCCGCAGTTGGTAGGGTGCAGGGGTTTGCTCAATGGGAATCAATTCGCTGCCAGTTGCCACAACTTTGATGCGAGGAGTCCTCTCAACTTGGATGCGGCTGTAGCCAAAGGAGGCCAAGATCCCGACGTGGATGCTCTTGAGGGTAATGCCGGGGCGGAGAACCAGCGCTCCTGCAGAACAATCGCTACCTTGGGGATGAACAAAATCACCCCTGTTGCGTTCGACTTCCTGGATGATGGTGGCAATTCCTCCCTCGATACGAATTTGCTCGTAGGGAATGACGAGATCACTACCCAGCGGCAGGGCACAGCCAGTCATCACTTCCAAGCACTGCTGCGGATCGGGCAGGGTGGCAGGGCTTGTCCCCGCAGGGGCTATGCCTGCAACAGCAAAGCTTCGCTGCCCAGCAGCATAAGCGGCATAGTTGATGGCGATACCGTCCATCAGGACCCGGTTAATTGGCGGGTAGTCCCGATCGGCGTAGATCGGCTCTGCCAAAACCCGGCCCACACAGCTTGCAATCGGGATCGACTCGGTTTTGGCTGGCAGCCAGTGGTCTTTAATAATGGCTTCAGCTTCCTGGACAGTGACCATAGGTGTGGGGTGCGGAAAATTCCTGAAAGGCGGGTAGGAAATTGCGGTTTTCGTGGCCAGGGCGACTGAGCTTAATGAGGGCAAAGCGCTGCAACGGGGTCAGCTTTTGCCATAGCTCAAGAGTCAGCACGACCCCCTTGGCTGCCGCCTGCTCAAGAACGCAGTCAGGGATGGTGGTAGCGTCTTCCCAGGCAGGGTTTGGATCAACAGTTACCTCAGCGGCCTGCTCTTGGCAGACACTTTCGATAAGGTGAATTAGGTAGGCGCGGTAGGCAGCTCGGTTGTCAGCGGTATCCGTTGGCAGGTCAACCAAACTTTGGCGCTGCTGGTAACTAAAACGCAGCCACTGATGTAACTTGAGCTTGATGCCGCACTGATCGAGCTTTAAGCGCACGATCATGGGAATGCAGCGAAGGCTGTCGGCAAAGTCTTGCTCAAACTTAAAGATCATTTTGGTGGCCGCTCGATGCGACTAAGCTTGACGGCACAGGCTTTGAGTTCAGGTTGCTTTGATCTGGGGCAGGCAACCGGGTGGGTGAGAGCGTTACAGCTTGTATCATTGCCCCACAATGCCCCCCAGTGCATGGGCATGAACACTGTGCCAGGGCTGATGGCGCAGGTAATTTTAACCGGCAGGGTAGCCTTGCCGCGCCGTGATTCAATCCTCACCCAGTCACCCTCAGTTAGCCCTACCTTGCTGGCATCGCGGGGATGGATTTCGAGAAAGGGTTGGGGGTGCATTGCTCGGATTTTGGCGACATGTCCAGTGCGGGTTTGGGTGTGCCAATGGCCATAGAGACGTCCTGTGGTGAGGATGTAGGGATATTCAGGGTCGGGCGGCTCGGCAAGGCCGCGGGAATGGCTGGGGATAAAGCGGGCACGACCTGTGGGCGTTGGGAAACGGTGAAAGGACTCCGTCCCGCTGGCGCGATCGGTATAGAGGTTGCGGGTCTCCACTGAACCTGTGCGCGGATATGGCCATTGCTGAGGCCCCTGGCGCAGGAGCTCATGGCTGAGGCCAGACTGATCGCAGAGACGCCCGGCAGTTAGACCCACATATTCGGCAAAGACCTCAGCGCTATCGGCAAAGTCAAATGCCTTGGCAAAGCCCAGGCGGCGGCCTACTTCCGCCCAAATTTCCCAATCAGCCCGCGCTTCACCAGGAGGGTTACGCCAAGCTGGACAGAGGGTAACGCGGCGCTCCGAATTGGTCATGGTGCCTGTCTTTTCGCCCCACTGGGCAGCAGGGAGTACCAGATGGGCATAGGCAGTGCTTTCGGTGGGGAAGTAGGCGTCTTGGACAATCGTAAAGGGCGACCGCGCCAGAGCTGCTTCTACCCGACGTAGATCAGGCAGGCTCACCAGGGGATTGGTGGCGGCAATCCAGAAAATATCGAGGGCATCGGCTTCGAGGGCACGGATCATTCCCAGCGCATCAAGGCCAGGTTCAGGGTTAATTGGGCCAAGCTGCCAGTGCTGCTCCACTGCTGCCCGATCCTCTGGATTCGTAACCTTGCGGTAGCGGGGCAATAGATGTGCCAAGCCGCCCGCTTCTCGACCGCCCATAGCATTGGGCTGACCTGTTAGCGAAAAGGGCCCTGCCCCTGCAAACCCTATCTGGCCGGTGAGCAAATGGAGATTGATGAGGCTGGTCACCTTGGCCGTGCCTTCGCTGGACTGGTTAAGCCCCATCGACCACATGGAAAGCGTTTTCTGCGACTGCTGCCACAGTCGCGCAACAGCAAGTACCTCCTCAACTTCTAGGCCACAGCGGCTGGCTACTTGCTCAGGGGTGTAGTCGGCAACCAGGGCAGCATAGGCTTCAAAGCCTTCGGTGTGCTGGGCAATGAAGTCATGGTTGATGGCGCCCCACTGAATGAGTAGGTGAGCAATGCCATTGAGCAAGTCAATATCGCTACCTGGAGTAATCCTCAGATACAAATCGGCCTCCTCAGCCGTCTGCGTACGACGGGGATCCACCACAACAATCTTTAGGCTTGGGTCGCTTTTGTGGCGCTTGCGCAAGCGATTGAACAGAATTGGGTGGCATTCAGCGGTATTGGTGCCGATCAAAAAAGCCAGCTCGCAGCTATCGAGATCCGTGTAGCTACAGGGGGGGCCGTCCGAGCCGAGACTCTGGCTGTAGCCCTCTACGGCAGAAGACATGCAGAGGCGGGAATTGCTGTCGAAGTTATTGCTTCCTAGACACCCCTTAAGTAGCTTTTGGGCAATGTAGTAATCTTCGGTTAGCAACTGCCCTGAGCGGTAGATGGCAATCCTTTCGGGAGAGGTCTGGCGAATGCGCTCGACAATTAAATCCAGCGCTTGATCCCAGCTCACCGGCTGGAAATCCTCGCTGAGGCTAGGGCGATAGAGAGGCACCGTAGCCCGATTGCAATCGAGGGTTTCCAGGAGAGTCGCACCCTTAACGCAAACCATGCCCTGGCTGGACGGATGAGCTCGATCGCCGCGAATTTTTGTGCCGTCGGCCAGAATTTCTAGGCCACAACCAACCCCACAGGTAGGGACAAAGGCTGCGTACGTTATCCATGTTCCCCCTCTGTTGTTACTTGGCTTGGTGTGGGCAAGGCGGCCGTAGGGAAAGAAGCTAGGGGTGTTGGGCCTAAGGCCTGCTTATCTAGCTGTCCTTGCCGCGGTTCTCACAAGTTCCAACGCCCCAGCCTAGAGACATTGACCTGGAACTTTTGTAGCTTGCGTTACTTTTTGCTCCTCACTATGCGGAAACATCATAGGAGGAATGCTTGAGCAGCATAGCCACCTCCTGCCAACTGCGGTTAGGTCTCTAGGCAAAGCAAGGGAGAAACAGGCAAGGAGTGCTCCTAAAGGCTCCGTCCTGCTAGACGAGGCGAGGAAAGTTTTAGGTCTGTAAAGGGCAACCTGAGATCAAGCTGCATAGGGGAGAAAGGCCCCCGAGTCGTTTGCACTTGGATACTGACGCTCCAAAGGGGAAGCAGACGCTGCTATGAGCTGACTTTCTCTTCATAAAGCCTACAGTCTTTTAATTTAAAATAGGGTACAGGTATTCAAGAGGAAGGAGAGA
>NZ_JAOALE010000031.1:0-33748 GCF_047462575.1 Synechococcus sp. 'PEA 65AY6A-5F PE A' | reverse complement strand
CGGGGCGGTTTTTCTGTTGGGCAACTTTACGGGCACCGGCCAGCCGTCTGCAGACTTGCTGAGCCAAGTTACTGGACAAGCCAAACCGAGCGCGAATCTGGTAATAGCAAAGGGACTGGAGTTTGACTGCGTTGACTACTTTTTCTGGTGTGTTTTGGTTGACCCAGTTCAACGCCTGCACAAAGGCATCCATTGTCGCATCCAACTTTGCGGCTTGCGACTGGGACACCTTGAGCTTGCAGGAGACGGTCAGGACTTGGGTCATGGTTCTATCATAACTTCCGCATTCCTCCCGACACTGACCCTACGGGTACAGTGCGGGGCTCCTGCGATTTCTAGCTGAAGGCGGTCTCCGGGATCCCTTCCTGGGCCAGGGACAGGCCGCAGTGGCCCGCTCCGACGATCAGCAGGGTGGGGGAAGGGAGGAGGGGCTCGACCCAGGATCCCGCGAGGAGCTGTGGGCGGGATGGCAGGGGGGCAAAGTGCTCCGCACCGCTGTCGCTAAGGCTGAGGTAGGGGAACCCCTGAGGATGGAGGGGAGTGATCAGCCAAGCCCTTTGCCCTTGGGTCAGAGCCTGGAGGATCTGGGCCACCAACGTTTGGGCAAGGGATCCCTGCCATCGCTGTAGCCAAATGTGCATCCGTCCCCCGCAAACGCCCAAGGGAGGGCTGTTGAGATCGAGGGAAACCGGCATCCCAGCCGGCGAGGACTCCCCATCGCCATCGCCAACGGGAACAGCGGTCTGCAAAAGGGTTTGCGCTCGGGCAATGACTTCCGCTTCGGCAGCCCCACCGCCAACAGTGCCCAACAGGGTGCCATCGGATCCCACAGCCAGTTTCGCCCCCGCCTGGCGAGGCACAGATCCCTGGGTGCGGATCACGGTGGCTACCACCAGCGGCCCGCGGGAGAGCATGACTCTAGTCAATAATAAGCTCAACTATACTGAAAATAATGTATAATATGTTCAGTACGGATTACTACCAGTTGATCTTTCTGTTTACTTTCGAGTCTGCCAACATGGTAGCCAAAGCAAAGCAGAAAATTGGTAGTAAGACGACACGGAAACTGCGCTTTGGGTATTCTACTCAAAGCTTTGCGGGATACCGCCATTCTGTTTGGAAACAAACAGAATGCTATCGCTGCATAGTTGAACAGTGATGTTCAGCAGTGTTCAGCGTAAATGTATCAGCATGTCTGCCAACTGTCGGTAAAAGGTCTCGTCCACCTCAGCCTCGGTTATGCCTACGGCACCCTAGCGGGAACGGTCAGGGACTCAATGATCAAGAAAGCCCCTCTAGGATGGCCTGATGGAAGGCAACCCGGAAAGCCTGGAATCCGTTCTCCTGCCGACCGTGGTAGACGGCGTTGGTGAGCAGCGTCACCACCAGCTCCCGCTCTGGATCGATCCACAGGGAGGTTCCGGTGAAGCCGGTGTGGCCGAAGGCGCTGGGGCTGAACGGGTAGCTGCTGGCCAAGGGATCCGGGGAGCGCAAGGCAAACCCCAAACCCCGGCGCTCGTGACAGCGGTGGGCATCCCCTTGCTGAGGCAACTGCTCGCGGGTCATTTCCCTCACCGTCTGCGGCTGCAACAGGGATCCCGTCAAAAAACTCTCTCCGAAAGCGGCTACTTCCTCTGCCGTGGCGAATAGTCCGGCATGGCCGGCGATCCCGCCCAGGCGGGCGGCATTTTCGTCGTGAACCTGCCCCTGTAGGCGGCGCTTTCGCCAAGGACACAGCTCGGTGGGGGCACAAGAGACAGAGACAGGGGGTGGGTCGAAAGGATCCCCTGGATAAAACTGAGTTTGGCTCAGGCCCAGAGGCTGCAAGATCCGGGCATGCAAGATCTGATCCAGAGGGGTTCCGCTCAGACGTTCCAAAGCCAGCCCCAGCAGGATCAATCCAAGATCGCTGTAGACTCTGCGGGATCCCGGCCTGTAGGCCAAAAAGGTGTGCAGGGCCATGTGCCGGGCCGATTCGGCATCGGGCTGTCGAAACAGGGGCCGCCAGGCGGGCAAACCGGCGGTGTGGGCCAGCAACTGCCGCACCGTCACCTGTTCTGTTGCAACAAGCTGGCCTAAGGATTCCGGTTCCACAGCAATCCATTTCCCCGGCTGCAGAGGATCTTCATAGGGGGCAATGGGGCGGGATCCCTGAAACTCCGGCAACAGGAGACTCACCGGTTGATCCAGCAGCAACGCTCCGGCTTCCACCAGGGCCATGCAGGCGGTGGCGGTGTACAGCTTGGTCAGCGAGGCCAGGTCAAAACGGGTGGCCGAGGTTGTCGGTTGGCGCCGGGTCTCAGGGTCGAGATGGCCTGCCGCCCTTGAGTAGATACACCTTCCCTTGTGGCGGATGACCACCTGGGCAGCGGGGAAAAGGTGGGGAATGGCGGAGTTGAGCAGCCCCTCCAGCAAGGTCGGATCCCAGCCCATCTGCTTCTCCTCCTGGCTTGGGGATCCCCAGTCCAACAAACAACTTGTAACGGTGTTTACAAAAGCCTACCGCTTCCCCAGCTAGGATGCCACCACGGCAGGCTACATCATCAAGGGATCCCGAGTGCGGCTGGAGTTGTTGCAAGCCTTTTTGAACGTGGTGGAAACGGGCAGCTTTTTGGCCGCTGCTCGCCTCAGCGGTCTGACCCAATCGGCTATTAGCCGCCAGATCCAGGCCCTGGAAGAAGCGGTGGGGGCTCCGCTGTTGCATCGCAAAAGCCCGGTGGCCCTAACTGTGGCCGGGGAACGGCTTTTGCCCCATGCCCGTCGCATCTGTCAAGAATGGCAGCGGGCTCAGGAAAGCATTCGAGAATGGCTGCAGGGCCAGCAAACCGAGCTCTGCATTGCCGGGATCCATTCCCTGATCGCCCATCAACTGCCGCCGGTGCTGCAACAGTTTTGCCGGGAGTACCCAGAGGTGCAGTTGCGGGTTACCGCTCTGGGCAGCGACCGCGCCTTGAAGGTGCTCAGGGATGGGCTGGTGGACGTGGCCCTGGTAATGGAGAATCCCCTGATGACCCGGGGGGCAGAACTGGTGGTGGAGCCACTGTACTCGGAGCCAATTCAAGTATTGATGCCCGCCACCCATCCCCTCAGCCGCTACGAGCGGATCCCCTGGAAGGTGCTGGCGGAGTATCCCCAGGCTGTGTTCAAGGATGGCTATGCCATGCGCTCCTTGGTGGGATCCCATCTGGCCCGACAGGGGCTTCCCCTGAAAGCAGCCCTGGAACTGAACACCTTGGATGCCTTTCGGGGGGTGGTGCGACAGGGGCAGTTGATTGCCCTCCTGCCGGAGTCGGCCCTGGTGGACTGCTGCGCCGATCCGGATTTGCAGGTGCGACCCACCGAGCCCCCCCTATTGAGGCGACAGGTGGTTATGGTTACCACCAGCGATCGCTATCGGATCCCTCCCATTCGCCGGTTTTTGCAGTTGGCCGCCCAGCTTATCAGGCAGTCTGAGGTTGAGCCTGCTTCCGGTACAGATCCCCATTTCCCTCAGCCCTCTGCCGGGCTGTTGTCAGTTCTGTAGGGATTTTTTGTAGAAATTTCTGTAAGTTGTCAAATACCTGTATCGGTAGTTGCAAGTGTTCCGCCGTTATCTCCCCCTACTTGGGTAGCCCAGCGCTCCCGACCGCCGATGCTATGAGCCAAGAGTTTCGCGAGCTGTTGAAAAAAATCGGCAGCGGCACCCACACCCACCAGGATCTCAGCCGGGCAGAGGCCGCCAGCGCTGCTCGAATGCTCCTGCGGGGGGAGGCCACTCCCGCCCAGATCGGGGCTTTTTTAATTGCCCACCGCATCAAGCGCCCCACTGCCGAAGAGCTGGCCGGTATGTTGGATGCCTACGCAGAAGACGGCCCTCTTCTGCCCCAACGGGATTTGCCCCATCCCTTGATCATCTTTGGCCATCCCTACGATGGCCGCTCGCGGACTGCGCCGCTGGGGGTGCTGGTGGCTTTGCTGCTGGCGGCGGCAGGGTCAGCCGTTTTGCTGCATGGCTCTGGCTTCTGTCCCACCAAGTATGGGCTGCCCTTGGAAGCGGTGTGGCGGAGCTTGGGGGTGGATTGGCGAGGGCTATCCCTGGAGCGGGTGGGGCAACTGCTGGAACAAACCGGGCTGGGATTTTTGTATTTGCCCACCTGTTTTCCCCAGGCTCAGGCCCTGATGGACTACCGGGATCAAATCGGCAAGCGCCCCCCCTTGGCCACCTTGGAGCTGGTCTGGACACCCTACCAAGGCCCCTTTCACCTGGTGGCCGGGTACGTGCATCCGCCCACCGAGGCCACGATGCTGGAGCTGTTTGCCCTGCGGGAGATCCGGCAATTTACCACCGTCAAAGGTCTGGAAGGCAGTTGCGACCTGCCGCGGGAACGGGCGGCCATTCTCAACCAGGGCGGGAAACGGCTGCTCTTGAAGGCCAGAGATTGCCACTTGGCAGGCCCGGAGATCCCCTTCTCCGGCGAGAAAGAGCTGCTCCGGCAGATGCAGCAGGTGCTCAGCGGGGATCCCTGTGAACTCACTCCAGCCGTTCTCTGGAATGGGGGCAGCTATCTGTGGCTCCTCGGCCACGCCCCATCCTTGCCAGAAGGGATCCAACAGGCGGAAGACCTGCTTCGCTCTGGACGGGTGATGGAGAAGCTGAAACAACTGATCCAGGTGATTGACCTCTCCTAGGGCTGGGATCCCCTGTTTTGATGGCTGGAGTCAAGCTCTCCAGCCCAGGAAAGAAAGCCCCCCGGCCAGCTCCAGGGGGCAAGAAGGGAAAGGTTGGATCCTTCAGGGCAACAACTCTTCGATGGCCTCCTCCTTGGTGTTGGTGCGGCGGGAGAGGGTGCGGCGGTCGAAGGTCATGTGGATCTCCCGGTTTTGCTCGCCGTCGGCAGCCACAGCAAAGATGGGGAAGTCGATGTTGCCATCCGGGAAAGCCATGTGGAAGCGGAAGGTGCCATCGGGGTTGAGCTGGATCTTGCGCCCGCCGATGGTGACGGTGGCATCGGGCTCCGTGGCCCCATAGACAATCAGCTCGGCATCGGCCACCAGCCAGAACTTGCGGGAGCGCCGCGGCAGGACTTCGGAAGCGCCGGAGAACAGCCCTAGTCCCGACCCGGAAGCCATCCAGGGAGCAGCAGGCACTTCGGCCATGGCCATAGCCATTCCCATCATGCCCACGCCCGACGGGATAATAAACGAGCTGATGGCCTGCTCGGGCACCAGTTGACGGCTGCCCATCTGGTGGCTGCCAAACAGGGATCCCGCCACCCGCATCGCCTCGAAGCCGCCCACCATCTCCAGGAAGGGATCCGCCGTCCTCTGCCGCTGCGGCTCGTCGCCTTTGTAGGCCACCACGCCCATGCCGGTGGCGCTGCGCTTGTAGGGCTCGGTGAGCTGGTAGAGGGTGCGGCCCTGGAGGGGCATGTCAAAGGGCACCGTCAGGAAGTGCTCTTCAAACCAGTCGGAGGGGAAGACCGGCGGCACCATCACCGCCGCCGAGCGGGCCAACATCAGCCAGCGGCCATCTGCGGTCCGGTAGCCGATCTCCACCAAATAGGAGCGGTCGCTCACCGGGATCGGCAAGTACCACTCGCGGGCCAGCTCGTCACAGGGGTACTCCTGCATGCTGTGGGCCGGCTGGCGTTCGAAATCGATATCGGTTACGTCGTAGAGGCGCAGCGCCAACTGCTGCCCTCCCTCGCGGCGCTTGCTTTCTTTGGCCTCGTTGGGCACATCCCAATAGGCGTAGGCCCACTGGGGATCCCGCGGCAGCAAAACGATGCGGCTTTCGCCATAGCCATCCGGCAAATCCCCCAGCGGCTTGTCCACATCGACCAGATCGGGATTGCTACGCCCTGGGCCGACAAACTTGGTGCCAGTCACCGCTTCTTGGCCGCTCGGCTCCGGCATTGTATCGGCGGGGCGGCCAGCTTTGGCCTGGGCCTCCCGGACAGCCTGGATGAGCTGATCCTTGGTCATGCGGCTGTACTTGGGGATCTGGTAGCGGGCAGCTTCTTCTCGCAACTGCCGGATGGTCATCTCTTCCAACGGGATCCGCTCTTGTGGCATGGTCGGGGTCTCCTGTCCTCAACAGATCGGGCTTGTGCGCACACTCCACTGGCTAACCCAAAGGCCGATCCCAGCTTGTGGCTAAGGGCAACCCCTGGCCCACTGGGGTAACAGCCTGCTTGGCGTTTTCCAACCGCTGATGACCATAGGTCGGGATCAACGGGGATCAAAGGAATGATGAACTTATGTTCACGTATTTTTGCCTATTGGTCAAGAGCTTGGGGATCGCTGGGGATCAAAGCCTCGTTTTCCCCGCCATCTCGAGTCAGGGATCCCCAAAATGGGCTTGCGGCCCGCCCTTGCCGGCGGATGGGCGGCCAAGCATCAGCCGCTGCTCTCCAGTCCAAAAGAGGACTGCGCGGGATCCCCTGCCGCACCGGCTTTGCCTGGGTAGCATGGGGGAAGGGTGAGCCGCAGGTTATCAGGCCAAGAGGTGTGGGCATGAGGTGGTGGAAAGATAGGACTCACGGTGCAGGGATGCGAGCGATCTGGGCAGCGCTGGGGATTCTGGTCTGGCCGGGGGAAGCTGTTGAAGCGCAAACCCTGTTTCCTCCCCTCTACCGCCTCCAGGGGGGATCCCCTGCCCCAGCGGTTGAGAAACAACCCCTCCCGGAAGAAACGCCTTGGCGTCCGGTCACTCCCGACCAGGTAGAAAACGTAGAGTCGGCGTTTCCTGTCGAGGACGCAGGGTCGGAAGGGCCGATTTTCGATCTGGACTTGTTGCGGCAGTTGGGCACCAGCCCCGGCGGCGGCTCTGGCTCTGGACAGGGAGACGTGATCGGGCCCGGCAGCGGCCAGAGCGGGGTGCGCGGCTCCAGCCCTGGCTCAGGGATGGGCCCAGGGGGTGGAACTGGCCTAGAGGCGGGATCCCGGCGGCGAGAGCCCCAGGTAACTGGGTTAATTGTCGATGCGCGGGGCCTGGACTTTTTGCCCAGCCAGTCGATGCGCCTTTTGGATCCCGACGGCAACCCAGTTTACCCGCCTATCAACCTTGGCCAAGACCTCAACGCCGCCTTTGTGGGCAGCGAGGGCACCGCCGCCTACACCACCTCGGAAGAGCAGGCCCGCTCGCTGGTCAACCGGATTGGAGAACGGCCCCACCGCCTTCGCGCCATGCGCACGCTGGGTTACGACCTGGTGATCTCCGCCGAAGACGCCTTCAACCTGCGCCAGATGAACGCCAGCAGCGGCTTTCTGGATCGCTTTGCCGTGGTGGTCATCTGGGATGGCAGCCAAGCCAGTCTCCCCTGAGGCCCAGGGATCCCAGCATGGCCATCAAAGCACAGGACAGAGGAATGCTAGCCTAGCAAAAGTGCTCTGTCTGCACCACCCGCACCACCTCCAGCGGGGTTGATATCTTCCTGGGGATCCCAGCCTTATGCAACGGTTTGCCAACCAGCCTCTGCGGGAACGGCCCCACCTAGCGGTATTTTCTTCCAGCAAGGTGGGCAACTTCGTGGTCACCGTCCCCCTCTTGCGCGGCCTCAAGGAGAAATACCCCGGCTGTGTCCTGGATTTTTTCGGCAGCGAGACCACCCGCGACTTTGAGCTCCACTGTCCCTATATCGACTTCAGCTTCCCCCTCTACAGCCGCCGCCCCGATTACCTCGAGGCCCTGACGGCGGCAGTGCGGGATCGGGTGGCCCAGGCCGGGCCCTACGATCTGGCCATCAACTGCGACGAGTTCAGCGAGCTCAACCTGGTGGCGGTGACGGCCCTGCGACCCCGGTACATTGCCGGGGCCGGCTTGACCCTGGATTTTCGCCGCAAGTTGGATCCCGGCTCCGACCCGGTGCAGCGCATGCTCCAGGACGACGACTGGAACAGCCTGGCGTTTTTGCAGCGCTACAAAGATATCCTCACTAGCAACTACATCGCCGAGATCTTCTGCCGCCTGGCTTACGTAGAGACCGACTTTTTCCGCCTGGAGCTGCCCAGCCGGGATCCCGACTTTGCAGTACCGGAAGTCTTGGTGCACATCACCACCACCCGCCGTGCCAAGATGTGGCCCTTGCAGTACTGGCGCCAGGTGATCGAATGGTGCCAGGGGCAGGGCTTGCAGGTGGGGCTCATTGGCAGCGCCCCCGAGCTACAGCGATCCCTCTACCACGGCGACGGCGAAGACCAACTCCTGATCCAGACGGGGATGATCGACCTGCGGGGCAAGACCGGCCTCCTCGAGTTGGCCGGGGCCCTGAAGCGGGCGCGGGTTTGTATTTCCGTGGACGCGGGGCCGATGCACATTGCGGCGGCCGTGGGCTGCCCCACCATTGCCCTGTTTGGCAACGACGCCGATGGCGATGGAGCTAGCCCCGTGCGGCTGTGGGCTCCACGCCTGCCCCATGTTTACGTTACCCAGACTTCCTATAAATGCCGGATCTGCGCAGAAAACAAGTTCAAAAACGAAGCCTGCCTGGTGGAAGGCCACCCCTGCATGGCCCACCTCAAGCCAGAGACAGTGATTGCCTACCTCCGACAGATCCTGAAGAAGACCTAGACCTTCCAGCCCGTCTCTCCCCTCACCCCCAGCCCCTCTCCCTCTGGGAGAGGGGAGCTGTGGAGCGAGGGAACAACTTGTTCATGGCTATTTGAGATGGCCATAGCTCCCAGGGATCCCCGCCCCGCCGATCAGATGGGCCAGTGGACGGCAGGGAGTGCCCAGAAGCGCAGCCGGATCCCTAGGAGCCTGGTTAAGCTGAGAGCCCGAGGCTGAAAACTCTGTGCCTAAACCATTTGGGTGTGAGCTGTGACTTTGGGGACGGGGTATCGCCACCAGGTGGATCACCTTGCCGAGCGGAGAAACAAGAGGGCTTGGCAAGGGGTTGCCCTGAAGCTGCTGGCCACCTTCTGCTTTGCCTGCCTGGGGGCGATCATCCGCCTCAACACGCCTGCCCTGCACCCTTTTGAGATTGTGTTTTCGCGCAACCTATTCGGGTTTCTTGCCCTGGTACCGCTGCTTTTGCGAGCAGGGATCCACTCGCTGCGCACCGCCAAGATGAGCTTCTACCTCCTGCGCTCGGCAATCAGCACGGTGGGGATGCTGCTTTCCTTCTGGGCGGCCAGCCTCTTGCCTTTGGCAGAGGCCACGGCGCTGAGCTTTGTCCAGCTTTTGTTTGCCGGCATGATGGCGGTCTGGGTATTGGGCGAACAGATGCGCCCCTCCCGCTGGCTGGGGTTGGGCCTGGGGTTTGTCGGGGCTTTGGTGGTGTTGAGGCCGGGCTTGCGGGAGTTCTCTTTGGGAACGGGGCTGGCCTTGGCGGCGGCAGCGCTCTTTGCCTGGGTAACCATTGTGCTCAAGATCCTCGCCCGCACCGAGTCCAGCCTCACGATCACGGCCTACATGGGCCTGTTGCAGACCCCCCTTTCCTTCTTGGCTGCTGTTTGGGTTTGGACCTGGCCTTCGCCGGAGCAGTGGCTGTGGATGGCAGCGATGGGGCTGTTGGGCAGCCTGGGCCAGGTGGCCCTCACCCAAGCCTACAAGCTGGCTGAGGTGACGATGCTGCTGCCTCTGGATTTTTCCCGCTTGCTCTGGGCCAGTCTAATCGGTTTCTGGGCATTTGCCGAGCTCCCAGATGGGTGGACCTGGCTGGGCGGAGCCCTGATCTTGGCAGGCGCCACCTCCGGGGCCTACGGCGAGGCGCGGCGGCGGGTGAGGAAAACTCAGGCCCGTACCGGCAAAGTTTAAGGTGGCAGAGGCTGGCGGGCCTAAAGCCGCAGCAAGGCGGGGCTGGAGCTGGTCAGGTCGGTGGTGGTAAGAGCCACCAGCAGGGCTTCCGGGCTGACGGGGAAGGGCAGGTGGTGGATATCGGAGCCTGGCTGGCAGGCCACCTGGGCTGCTTGCAGCAGCTCGGCGGATCCCAGGTGGTCGAGGTGGAGATCCCGCAAGTTGAGGGGCAGCCCCACCTGGCGGTAGAACGCCAGCAACTGGGTGCGGGCGGCCAGCGCCAACTGGCTTCCCTGCAGGATCTCCTCTAGGCGGAGCTGGGCCAAAATGCCAAAGGCCACTTTCTCCCCGTGCAGGGTGGCCCGGTGTCCCGGCAAATGGGTTAGGCCGTTGTGAACGGCGTGGGCGGCCACGGTGCGACACTTGGCCCCTCCCATGCCGCCGACGATCCCCGCCAGGCAAATGCAGGCATCCACCACCTGCTTCCAAGCCGTGCCACCCGGCTCCCTCAAGGCCGCCACCGATTGTTGCAAGAGCAAATCCCGCAAAACGCGGGCCTGCTGCACAGCTCCGATCACCAGGGCATCTTCCGAGGCGCCGCTGCTGACAGAAGACTCGTACCACTTGGCCAAGGCATCTCCAATCCCGGCCACCAGGGTGCGCGCCGGGGCCTGCAGGATGAGCTCATAGTCCAGAATCAAAGCGGCAGGTGCCCGATCCAAAGCCACATCCCGCTGAAAGGCACCTGTGTCAGAGTAGATGTTGGACAGGGCGCTCCAGGCGGCACAGGTGGCGGCGGAGGTGGGCACCGTCGCCACCGGGATCCCCAAGCGATGGGCCACCAACTTGGCCGTGTCTAGGGCCTTGCCGCCCCCCACCCCTACAATGCCGGTTACGGACTCTGCCGTGGCCAGGGCCTGTAGGCGAGCCAGCTCCGACTCGCTGCAGTCGACACCATAGGTGCTCCAGTAAACCTGAACGGCGGGATCCCGCCCCAGATTGCGCTTCAGGGGCAGCTCGGCCACGGCCAGGGAGCGCTCCCCCCCGATCACCAACACGCGGGATCCCAGAGCTGTCAGGGGGACAGCCTCGAGGATGCCGCTGCCGCGGTATAGCCGGCCTGGGGCCGGAATGGCCAGGTCGAATTCACAAGTTCTCAGCATTTCAAAGAGGGGCGATAGGGTCAGCCCAGTGTCCATATATAGATACAGACTACGATTCTAGCCGCAAGTTCTGCCTTTCCCATCTAGGGTGTAGCTACAGGCAAGCCTCGCTTGCTTGGAACGGGTTGGGATCCCTGGCAGGGGAGGGTCAGCTAGCACAAATCTTTGCCAGCAGTCAACTGCAAATGGTGGTAACCCCCAGACAAATTGGGTAGTATGCGTCTAGCAGTGGCGCAGAGGGCAGGGCGTGTTCGGCTTTCTTGGTGGCTCCAAAACTCAAACCATGCTTGGGGTAGATATCAATCCCGAGCGCCTTGCTGTTGCCCAAGTCAAGAAGCAGGGCAATGGTCGCTATCGTCTGGTTCACTACCACAGCGTGGAAATGCCAGAGGGGGCAGTGATCGAGGGGCGCATTCTTGATCCGAGCACAGTTGGCTTGACATTGGCCAACTTACTAAACGAATACAAGGTGCCCACCAGCTTGCCAGTGGCGACCGCGGTGCCGGTGCGAGAGGCGATCGTCCGTCTCATTCGCCTGCCTGCTGACCTGCCTGCCGATGAGTTGCGGCGGGTGGTTCTAGAACAGGAGGCGGAGCTCTACATCCCCTACCCCCGGGATCAGGCGGATGTGGACTACCAGCCCCTGGGCCTAGACCTTTCCCAGGATGGCATTGAGCGCATCGAGGTGCTGCTAGCAGCCATCCCCAAAGAGGTGGTGGACAATTACCTGGCCGTGCTGCAGGCGGCCAACTTGAAGGCGCGCTGTGTGGAGCTGGCCAGCTTCTCCTTCATTCGCACCATCCGTGACCAACTCATCCAGTACAGCCCCCAAGAGGCGGTGTTGCTCAGCTCCATCGGCTACGACAGCAGCGAGATCAGCATCTTGGTCAACGGCATCCCGCAGTTTACCCGCACCGTCAACATCGGCACCATTCACATGCGGCAGGTGCTAGCCCAGGCCCTGAATTTGCCGGTTAGCCGCACCGGCGACCTGTTGCGAACTCTAAGGTTACCCTTGATCAACCCCGCCGATGTTTTGGCCACGGGAGAGCAACCGGTTCCCAGTAACCCGGGCGTGGCAGCCGTGGCGCGGGTCGTTTCCGATTTGGCGGACGAGCTGAGGCGCTCCATTGATTTCTTTACCAGCGCAGAGAGTAACTCCCCTGTGGTGAAGGTATTGTTGGCTGGGCCGGGGGCGGCTATTGGCCAAATGGATGGTTTCTTGTCGCAGTCGCTGAGCCTGGCCGTAGAGTTAGCGGATCCCTTCGGCAGCATCCTGATACCGGATTCAATCGAGGTGCCCTTGGAGGAGCGACCGGCGATGGGAGTGGCCCTGGGGCTGGCCATGCGGGAAGCCAGCAAGTAGTCTTCGGGATCCGCCCAAGAGGATCCCCTAAGCGCAATACCCAACCATGAGCGAGGCGGTGAGATGTACACACCAGAGATCAACTTTCTGAAAGAAAGACCGGAGGTTCCCACCACAGTTCAGACAGGGGGAGTGGTGGCTGGCCCGGAAACTGCCGCCGGAGCTGAGAGCTGGGCTTTGGCCATTGGTCTGGGGGTTGCCGTGGCTGCTGTGGCCATGGGGGCTTTCTTGTATTTCCAAGACAGCTTTTCCCGTCAGCGGAATACTCTGAGGGCAGAGCGAACCCGCCTCGACGGTGAACTCAGCACAGCCAATGCCGAGTTGACCCGACTCCAGGGCCTCAGCCAAGAACTGCAAACCATTCGCACCCAGACGGAAGGGTTTCGCTCTTTTCTCGGATCCGTCCAGCCCTGGTCGGCCATTCTAGAAGAACTGCGGCGCAGGATCCCTGGGCAAGGGGTATGGATAACCAACATCAGCGCCTCTGGCGATACTGTGAACATCCAAGGCGGGGCGCTGGATTTTCCCTTGGTGAACGACTTTTTGCTCACTCTGCTGGATTCCAACTTCGTAACCAGTGCCGTTCTCAACAGTGCCTCTCGAGTGGAGGGCACCCCTGAAACTGAACCCAGCGTCACCTACGGCCTAACGGTTACTATTCGAACCATAGGGGATCCCGACCCGGAGTTGACCCGCGAGCTGGAGCAGCGGGGAGCGATAGGCTTGGTGGAAAAGATCCGCATTTTGCGTCAAGTGGAGGGGAACTGATGACCGGCTCGGTGGAAAGTTTTCACGACGAACAACTGGTGGCACCTCCGGCAGGGCCGCCGGTATTGTTGGGGGTCGAGCTGACCCCTATTCGCATTGGCCTGTTGATCGGGATCCTGGGCCTGGGCGCGGCGAGCTTTTTGGCCTTCACCCAACTCCGTCCTCTGATTAGAGAGGTGCAAGCCTTAGAAAGAGAGGTAGCCCAAAAAACCAGCCAGTTGCAGGAGGTACAGGGCCAGATTGCCGGCTTACAGGATCTGCCCAACCAAATCGAGAGGGCTCGCGTGCAGCAGCAACAGATCAGCGCCTTGCTCGCCACCCCCGAGAATGCCGACACGCAACTGATCGATCTCAACCGACTGGTGCGGGGACAACCCAATGCTCAGTTGCTCAGTTTCAGCCCTTCCCCTCTGACGCCAGCTTCCTCGAACAACCCAGAAGTGCCTGCCATCATCGCCCCAGCCATCCAACTGCAGACAACCCGCGTCACCCTGCGGGGTCCCTACACCGACATCATCAACCTCATGAGAGACATCGAGCGTTTTCGCGCTCTGTTCCGGGTGAGCAACATCTCTCTCAACCCTGGCCAAGGCACAGAGAACCTAGACGCCGCTTTCGATCTGGTTGCTTACTACTACAACAAAGGCGTTCCTCTCGGCACTGCTCCTGCACCTGAAGGGCAAACACCTCCTGAGGGAGGACAGCCAACACCCAGCCAGTAGCCCGGCTTGGCAAGGCCAATCTGTAGCCAATCTATACACTGCGTTTGAGTGTCGCTTCCCCACGGGATCCCACCTGAAGAGACTCGCTACTGGGATTGGAGGGGACGGGCGGGAAATGGGAACCATTGGGGAAAAGCACAGATAGTGTTGCCTATCGAAAAATTTCCCCTAAAGCGGCTGCAGGTAGTGGCAAAGCCGAAAATTTCGGCTTTGATTAGGGAAGCACTGGGTGAACCCGTGCTGAAGTAAAGCAGAAACACGCTTGGCTAACGGAGTGAGGTGTGAGGATGATGAACCGTCGAGTCGCCTGGGGATGTGCATTGAGCTTGATCCTTTCACTGCCCCTGTTGGCTGTGGAAAGCCAGCTCGATGAAGCCGCCGCCCAGCAGTTGACCTCCGCCAATCCACAAAGCCTCAGCCGCATTACCGATATCCGCCTGGTGCCCCACGGCAACCGCATGAAGCTGGAGATCAACACCGCAGGGGGCGCCCGTCCACAGGTGTTCTTTACCCAGCAGGGCCAATCTTGGATTGGGGATATCACCAATGCCCAACTGGATGGAGGTCAAGGTCGCTATCGTCAGGAGTCTCCCCTGCCGGGAGTGCGCTTCATCGAGGCCAAGCAAATGGGCAATGACAGCGTGCGGATAGAAATTGCCGGCGTTGCGGCAGCTCCCCAGGGCTTGCTGGCCCAGCGTAGCCCAACGCAGTTGGTCTTCGAGTTTGAGGGCTTGCCCTCTGCCCTGCCAGCTCCTGTAGCTGCAGCGCCCAGCCAAGAAGTAGTGCCCAATCAACCAGCCTCGCCAACTCGAGCTCAGCCTGGTGCCCCACCGGCAACCCCTGCCTCTTCTCCGGCTGCTCAAAACTCTCCTTCTCCCCGCGTGGCAGCTGCTACTCCTCAGCCTCTTGCCCAAAACTCCCCCTCTTCCCCGCCAGCTCAGACAGCTCCTACTCCTCAGCCAGCTTCTCCTAGGCCGGTCATTTCTCAGGTGCCCTCCGTGGGCCAGCTTAACCAACCGCAATTGCCGCCAGGAAGCTTGCCCACTGGATCCCCCTTCCAGGGGAGAGCTGTGGCCCCTCCTGCTGGAGATATTGCCGTTGGCACAATCCTGCCTGATCCACCTACAGTGGATCTCGGATCCAATGCCAGGATTAGCTTGACCTTGAAAGATGCTCCTGTGGGCGATGTGCTGAGCTTGTTGGTGCGGCGAGCAGGGTTGAATGTGGTGCTCAACGACGTCCCACCCGATCTAACCATCTCTCTGGACGTGCAAGACTCGCCCTTACAGGAGACATTCAACTTTATCTTGCGGCTAAAACAGTTGCAGGCCCAGCGAAGGGGCCAAACCGTATTTGTTGGACAAAACCTGCCAGGGGTGACTGAGATCCTGGTGCGCAATTACCGCGTGAATCAGGCAGTCGCCACCGATTTGGCCAGTCGGCTGGAAGAAGTTTTGAACGCCGTTGCTCCCGGTGCCCAATTCGTTGTGGACGAGCGCACCAACTCCATTACGGTGATCGGCAACTCGCGGCAGCAGGACATCGCGGCTGCTCAGATTGCCCAATTGGATGTGCGTCGGCGACAGGTTTTGATTTCCCTGAGAGCAGTTGATATTCGCTTGAACAAAAACGAAAGCTTATCAGTTAACTTGGGAGGGGCATCTGGCAACTTTGCCCTTGGAACCTTGGGAGACGCCAATTTTGGTGGTCAACCGCTCAATCAACCTGCGGGATCCTCGGTAAGCTCTATCGGCCCTGCAGGCCCATCAGGATCCATCACGGGAATATTTAACACTCTCAACCGGCTGCAGCAGTCTTTGGCTCTAAGAGTGCAGTCTGCAATACAAAATGGAACTGGAAAAATTCTAACTGACCCCAAAGTTGTGGTGGCAGATGGCGGATCCAGTCGAATTAGCATTGCAACCAGCGTGCCTGTTAACGTTGAAACCATCACCATACCCCAGGGCGAAAACCAGCCTCCAGTTGTTACTCAGCGTTTGCAGCGAGAGGATGCTGGGGTTATCCTTGACGTCTCAGAAGTTAGGATAGATGACAATGGGTTTGTTACCCTGACCATTCAGCCGGAAATTTCTATTCCTGTACCCATTCAAGTATTGGAAGGCGGAGACTTTGCAGGCATTCAACTTTTTAACATCGACAGAAGGCGGCTGGAAGCATCTCAGCTCAGGTTAAGAGATGGGCAAACCTTTATTATTGCTGGCCTCATTCAAGACAGAGACACTGTTGACGTTCAAAAAGTGCCTTTCCTAGGCGACTTGCCTCTTTTGGGTGCTTTGTTCCGATCTCAGAGTGTGAATAACGAGCGCAATGAGGTGGTCTTCATGCTAACGCCCTACATTATGGATGATAATGTTGCTTTTGGTCTTCCTCCCAATCCGTAAAATTCCCAATCCGTAAAATAGGGTTATGCCGAACTGCCAAGTTTCGTGATATCCTCCCAACACTGATACTACAGGCACAGCGCAGGACCCATAGCTCCCCACACCCCTCATGAGTTAACTCTCGACAGTCCTGAGTTACTGGCTGCATTAGCTTCGGGATCCGTTGAGTTGCATTCAGCAGCTAATGGCTTCTTCAAGTGGCCTGGGATCCACCTCGGGCAACAAGCGCCAATTCCACCTGATTTTCTTGGGGCTGCCCCAGTTGCACCTCCACATCTCGGCCAAAGAAGCCTTGCATTTTTTTCTGGTAGCTTTCCTGCCATTGTTGGAAGGGAACCTTGGGGGAATCGAACAGAAGCACCAAGGTATACCGGCCATCTCGCAGCTCTTCTCTGTACCCTCTCACCTTGGGCAGATCTGCTTCCAGAGGGCCGCGCAGACCCAGAAACTCCAGGGCATCTTCCAGGTGGGCATTAGCCCCGTAGCTATATTTGGTGATATCGGCGCGGACTTGCTTTTGAATTTCCGTGGCCTGCTGGGCGCGGGCTTGGATCACCTCGAGAGAAGGGGCGGCCAGGGCAGGTACCGGCTTGAGTTCCACTACCTTCATGGTTATCCCTCCCAACAGCAAGGGGATCCCGGCAAACAGGCCGATGAGATTGAGGGTGGGATCGTTGTAGTGGGCAAAGCCCCAAGCCGTGGCGGCAACGCCGGCCAGCAACACGAGAGTGCTCAGGGGGAAGGGCAGTTTTTCAAACATACAGGAGAGGAAGAAAGGCCACCTGAAAACCCAGGCTAGCAGGAAAAGCGCCAGCGGTGGACTTAGCCTCCATTGGGATGGATAATCACAAAATGCCCACCTGGTGTGTTGAGGAGTGGTCTGTGGTTCTGTCCAATCTGTCCAAAACCTCTCGTTGCTTGCGCTCGCTGGATCGCAAAGCCCAAGAGCGAGCACCTCTTTTTGAGGCCATCCGCCACTATTGCAGCTTGGACAAAGCTCCTTTTCATACGCCAGGCCACAAACAGGGGCGCGGGATCCCTGCCGACTTGCGGACCTTTTTGGGAGAGAACGTCTTCCGGGCAGATCTGACCGAGCTGCCAGAGGTGGACAACCTCCACGACCCCGATGGCGTGATCCGAGAGGCCCAGGAGCTGGCTGCAGCAGCTTATGGAGCGGATCGCAGTTGGTTTTTGGTCAACGGTTCCACCTGCGGCGTGGAAACGCTGGTGATGGCGGTGTGCGACCCAGGGGACAAGATTCTGCTGCCGCGCAACTGTCACAAGTCGGCCATTGCCGGCGTGATCCTCTCTGGGGCCGTGCCCGTCTACATTGAGCCGGATTTTGACTCGGAGCTGGGCATTGCCCACGGCATCACTCCTGCCGGTCTGGAGCAGGCCCTGGCCGAGCACCCCGACGCCAAAGGTGTGTTGGCGGTCAACCCCACCTACTACGGGGTTTGCTGCGACCTAGAAGCCCTGGCGGCCATTGCCCACGCCCACGGCCTGCCCCTCCTGGTGGACGAGGCCCACGGGCCCCACTTGGGCTTTCATCCAGAACTGCCCCTCTCCGCCTTGGAAGCCGGCGCCGACCTGGTGGTGCAGTCCACCCATAAAGTCATCTCCGGCATGACGCAAGCCTCGATGCTGCACCTCAAGGGATCCCGCATCGATCCCAACCGGGTGCGCAACATTCTGCAACTGCTGCAATCGACCAGCCCCAACTACGTGCTGATGATGTCGCTGGATGTGGCGCGGCGGCAGATGGCCCTGGAAGGGGAAGTTCTGCTAGGCCAAACCTTGACCCTGGCGGATCAAGCCCGCGCCCGCCTCAACCGCATCCCCGGTATCTTCTGTTTTGGCCCAGAGCGCATCGGCTCCACGCCTGGCTTTTTCGATTTGGATCGCACCCGCCTGACGGTGACGGTGTCGGGGCTGGGCCTTTTTGGCTTCGACGCCCATGACTGGGTCAACGAGCACTTCCACGTGCAGCCGGAGATGTCTACCCTGCACAACGTGGTCTTTATTGTTAGCCTCGGCAATACCCAGCGGGATATTGACCGGCTGGTGGAGAGCGTGGCCGCCTTGTCGGAGCAGGCGCAGGGATCCCAGCCCTCGCTGGCGCTGGCCGAGAAACTGCGGCGCCTGGCCCAGTTAAAACGCCCTCCCCTGCCGCCGCAACGGCTCTCGCCGCGACAGGCCTTTTTTGCCCCCATCGAGCGGATCCCCTTCCAGGAGGCTGTGGGCCATATCTGTGCCGAGATCATCTCCCCCTACCCCCCTGGGATCCCAATCCTGGTGCCCGGCGAAGAAGTGACCCAGGAAGCGGTGGACTATCTGCTGTTGGTGCACGAGGCAGGCGGCTTTATCAACGGCCCCGAAGATGTGCGGCTGCAGACCCTCAAGGTCGTCAAAACCTAGCTCCTCAAGTGCCCGGCTGCGCCGTCTGAGCAGGGGGCAGGGAAGGCAGGGGGTTGGGAGAGCTGCGGCGGTGGCGGACGACCTTCACCCGATCCACCCGCGGCCCTTCCATGCGCACCACCTGGAACTCCATGTCTTGGTAGGTAAACTTTTCCCCCACGCGCGGGATCTTCTGCAGGTGGTAGATCAAAAAGCCCCCCAGGGTCTGGTAGTCCTCGTGGAGGGGCAAGTTGAGGTGGCAGCGCTCGTTGACCTCTTCAATGTCCAACTGGGCCTGGATGAGGAGGGTATTTTCGTCCAGCTCCTGAATATCCGGCTCCTTCGCCTTGGGATCTGGGCCATCGGAGAGCTTGCCGACGATCTCCTCCACCAGGTCTTGGATGGTGATCAGGCCCGCCGTGCCACCGAACTCATCCACCACCACCACCATCGGCCAGTGGTGCTGCCGCATCTCCGGCAACAGTTCGGCAATCGGCTTGTTCTCCGGCTCAAAGTGGGCCTCGCGGATAAAGGGGGTGATAGGGCTATGCAAATCCAGGGATCCCTTGGCCAACTGGCCGATCAACTCCTTAACGTGGATCAGCCCGCGGATGTCATCCAAAGACTCGCCGTAGACCGGATAGCGGGAGTGCCCCGATTCCGCCACCTCCGCCAGCACCTCTTGCACCGTTGCAGTTTCCGGCACGGCGTCGATGCTGGTGCGCGGGATCATCACCTCGCTGGCCACCGTCTCGCCGAACTCGAAAATATTGCTCAACAGCTCCCGCTCCTCCGCCTCGATGTTGCCCGACTCCACCGACGAGGCAATCAGCAGTTGCAGCTCCTCCACCGTCATGGTGCTGTAAAAAGAAGTGGCCTCCGGGATGCGGACGCCAAAAAGCTGCAACAAGCAGCGGGAGGAGAACCGGAGCAGCTCCACGAAAGGGTGCAAAAAGCGGCTCACCAAGCGGTTAAGCCAGGCCAGTTGCAGCGCAATCGGCTCCGAGTAGAGAATGGCCAGAGTTTTCGGGATCAGCTCTCCCACCACAATTTGGAAATAGGTGAGCAGCGAAAACACCACCACCACTGCCACTCCCCGGATAAGGGCGGGATCCACATTCTGAAGCCAAGCCAACTGCCTCAAGGCCAAAAACAGCGTCGGCGCAACCTGGGTGGCCCCAATCCAGCCCAGCAGCACGCTGGCTAGGGTAATGCCCAACTGGGTGGTGGAGAGGGCATACTCCAACTGTTCCTGGGCCTTTTGCACAATCCCCGCCTGGCGGTTCCCTTCGCTGGCCAGCTGCACCATGCGGGAGCGCCGCGCCGACACCAAGGAAAACTCCACCGCCACAAAAAAAGCGTTGATGAGGAGAAGGGCGATAACCCAGAGGAGACTGAGAGACGCCTCTCCCCAAGAGAACTCAGGGCTGGGGGCCGAGGCTAAAGGAGGGTCGTCCATCAGGGGGAGCAGCAAGACGGATAGAGAGCATTTTAGCCCAGACCGACTCGACCACCTGCCCCTGGCCAGCAGTTAAACTGGCCTCAGCCATCGGGCGGCTATTATGCGAACACCTTCCCCCTGCCCAAATGAACGGGATCCCCAGCTTTTGCAGTTCTCAAGATTGCTACTTTTTCATCAAGCATTCATCAAGCAGTGGCAACTACCGCTTTTTCCGGCAACGCTTACCCCAGTTCGTGCAGTCATCGATATCGACAACATCGCCGCTAGTGGCGTCGATCTTGACTTCAACATCGTTGGTGAATTTTACTTCCCAAACTAAGCGCCCATCTTCGCGCTCCAACTCAACTTCTTTGATCACAGCATTGGGAACAGCAGATCGAGCAATCTGAATCGCTTCTTCAATGCGGACGGCTGGAGCAGGAGATTGAGCAAAAGCTGCCTCTGTGCTTTCGCCTACCCCTAGCATCGGGCTGCTGAGGGGCAAAACGCCCAGCAAAAGCAAGGAAGCAACAGAAGGTTTTGAAAGCTTCATTTCCAACTGTTTGAGTAACCACATTCTTACCCTACCACCCTCGGGGTGAAAGAAGCCTTGCCAAAAAGAGCATTGTTGCCTTCGCAAGGGGAGTGGGCTCCTTGCGTCATAGGGTGTAGTTCGTCAGCCCCTCGTAGATTAGAAGCTATTTGCCGCCGCAGCCCTCGCAGAAATGGACTGGCTAAAAAACCCTGCGGTGCATATATCTTCCCGAGTGCTGCCGGCGCTGCCTCCATCGGTGATAATATTCCTACTCTTACATCTTTTCCCACCGCAGTAGGTGCCGACCATGCCCGATTTTCTGCCCTACGCCTACTTTCAGGGCCAGATCGTTCCCTTTGCCGAGGCGAAGATCTCCATTGCCACCCATGCTCTGCACTACGGGACGGCAGCGTTTGGCGGCCTGCGCGGGATCCCCGATCCGCAAAATCCGGATCAAGTGCTGGTGTTTCGCCTGGATCGCCACTGCCGACGGCTAAGCCAAAGTGCTCGCCTACTCTGCTTCGATTTGCCTGCGGAGAAGATCGAGCAGGTCATTGTGGAGCTGATCCGGAAAAACCGCCCTTCCACCTCTTTCTACATCCGCCCCTTGGTGTATACCTCCGACCTGGGCATCTCACCGCGGCTACACAACATCGAGAAAGACTTCTTCGTGTACGGGTTGGAATTGGGAGACTACCTCTCGCCGGAAGGGGTAAGTTGCCGCATCAGCTCATGGGCCCGCCAGGAGGATCGCAGCCTACCGCTGCGGGGCAAGATCACTGGCGCCTACATTACCTCCTCCCTGGCCAAGACCGAGGCAGTACAGTCTGGCTTCGACGAAGCTATCTTAATCAGCTCCCAGGGCAAAGTGAGCGAAGCCTCGGGCATGAACATCTTCATCGTGCGCAACGGCGTGCTGATTACCCCCAGCTTCGACCAGGACATCCTAGAAGGGATCACCCGCGACAGCGTCCTCACCTTGGCCCGCGACCTAGGGATCCCCACCCAAGAACGCCCTGTCGATAAGTCAGAGCTGTTCATTGCTGACGAGGCCTTCCTCACTGGCACCGCCGCCAAGATCACGCCCATCCGCCAGATCGAGCAGTACGTCCTGCCGTCGTCCCGCCCCATTACCGAGCAACTGCGGCAGAAGCTCACAGCCATCATGGAAAACCGGGATCCCGCCTATTCCCACTGGGTGAAGGTGATCCCGCTAAAAGAAAGCTAGACCCTCAGCTTGCCATCGGCAGGCTGCCGAAGGGGAGAATTAGAATTGACCAATCCAGACTGCGGGAGAGGGATCCCTTGCACGAGATTTCCATTACCTGGGCCGACTACCACCGCAAAATCGAAGAGCTGGCCGTCAAAGTTTACGAAAGCGGCTGGGAGTTTAACCAAATTGTCTGCATCGCCAAAGGGGGGCTGCGCATCGGCGATACCCTGGCCCGTCTGTTCGATCTTCCCCTGGCCATTCTCGCCGCTTCCTCCTACTCCGGCCCTGGCAAGCGGGGGCAACTGATCTTCTCGCGGGATCTGGCTATGACCACTGCCAACCTGGGCAGCCATGTGTTGTTGGTGGACGACTTAGTCGACTCCGGCATGACCCTGAAGCGGGCCGTCCACTGGCTCAAACACCACTACGGCTTCTACATCGAGGAAATCCGCACCGGCGTACTTTGGTACAAAGCGGCCTCTGTCTACCAGCCCGACTACTACGTGGACTACCTGCCGGATAATCCCTGGATCCATCAGCCCTTCGAGCCCTACGAGCAGATGACACCCAAGCAGCTAATGGAGTCCCTGCGCTCTTTGGGTTAAACTGCAAATCTAACTCCTGAGTAAGCTTTTAGATCGACAAGCAGCTCAATACACCGTATTCCGGTTGCTGAAGTTGCACCCCTACTTAGTTGCAACTACATTCAGGCTAACTGGTTCCCCGAGAAAGACCATATCGCTGCAATCATTGAACAGCCCAAATCTGTCCACCTTTCGAATAACCCTGAAACCTACCTGAGCAAGTAAAGCAAATAAGTATTCCCACGAGAAGCCAACTTTATGGTAGTTTTGCTCATCTACTTGGTCACCAAACATCATACGCATAATGCGAAACCTCTGCTCTAAAGAAACTTCATCCTTCAGATAAAGACGGCAGAGAGTAGGCATATCTGGGACACTGATCATCAACTGGCCACCAAAGCGCAAAACCCGGTGCCACTCTTTGAGAGCAGTAGGTAGTTCACGTGTGTAGTTAAAGCGCTGCAGAATATAGGGAGCGTAGATGGCTTCTATAGAGTTATCTTCAAATTGACTGAGATCAATGGCGCTTCCAACATAATCCACATGGTCTCCTACCTGAATATCTAGAATCTTCCAGTCTGGATGAGGCTGTTTACCTCCAATATGAAGACGAATAGACTCAGCGGGCTTGGGCTCAGCTTGGCAATCTTCTAGAGGAGGAATAGATTGAATAAGTTGATGCTCATAAGCTAGCTCGAAGAAAACTCTCTCCATGGCTTTAGCCAACCGCTTTGGATCCCATACTATTGATCCGTGATATGAATCTCGAATAGTTTGCTTAGCTTTAGCCAAGCGTTCTGGATTATTGCCTAGCTGGATCCCACGCTCAATAAACTCCTCCACCGACCAGGTGATGCAATCCTCGAGGCCAACATTTTTCAGCAGGCTGTAACTCATTCGGCCATAGTAATGCCTGCCCACTAGGGTAAGGACTGGCACACCCATATAGAGAGCTTCCATGGTGTGGGTTGCACCTGTGTAGGGGAAGGTATCCAGAACGAGATCCACTAAGGCTAGTTGGCCACGATGCTCTTCCACACTGCTGGCTTTAGCAAGAAATCGGACGCGATCGAGAACGCCCAGCTCTTTGGCTCTTTCCTGGTAGCGTCTAATAACCGTAGCAATTTCTCCTGATCCCTTGACAATCAAAACTCCGTTGGGAACGGCCTTTAGGATTTGCAGGTGAGCGTCGATACATTTGGGAGTACGTTTGTAAGCACTAGCTGCGGTTAGGAAAACAACATTTTTCGGCTCTATTCTCAGACTAGTCTTAAAGTCTACCTCGTTGGCAGCACAGACGTCCAGATGATCAACAGCGCAGTAGCTGGGCAAGCGAATAATTCTTTCATGGTAGTCAGCTTGGGCCTCCTCAGGAAGGATATGGAGATCGGCAAAGAAGTAGTCAAATTCCGGCAAACCGACAGCATCTCCACCAAGCCAACCAATTTGGATAGGAGCGGCCCGCAAAGCTGCTACGATGCTGGCATCGTGACTGGTAAGGGAGTCCATAAAAACCATGATATCGATGCGATCCTCACGCGCTTGAGCAGCTACTTGAGGCGGCTTGGTTTCTCCTGGAAAAAAGCGAAAATGGAGATTTTCGTGAGAGCGAAACTTTTGATACATATTGTCATGACTGGCCATATCTTCATTTTTCCACCCCTGGTAGTAGTAGTAGACAACGTCCAGAAGATCGCGAGATAGGTTCCTGAGAGTAGCCTCACTGAGAAAGCCGACCGAATGTCGCTGAAAGCAGTTACCCAGAAAGCCTACCCTCAGCTTTCGCTTAGTTCTGCCAGATCCGCAGTAGTCTTGCTGATTCTTCTGCCAATATTCCGACCAAAGAAAGTCTCGCTGAGAAGCCATTAAGCTTAGGCAGTCGTTAAAGATTCTACAACCAATTTGTTGGTAATGACGAATCAGAGAGCGATCGTCAGTTAGATAACTCCAACAAAAGCAAACTCGAAATATAATGGATTTGGAAATTGTTAAGCTCTCAAGTAGATTTTCGCCATCAATTTTTAAGGACTCTAAGTTAGTTTCCCTTGACAAAATCAAGTCTATAATTTTTTGAATAACAAGGTTTATCCGTTCTGGCTGTGCAGCATGGATCAACTTTTCCAGCGATTCTGATAGAAGGGATAGACGAAGAGTAAAGTTCTCTTGCACCTGTGAGCTCTCGGCCGCCGTGATGAGAGCTTCTCCTAAAATGGAATAGCCATCACTGGTAGAGTTCTGGAAGAAGGCGCGGGCTGCCCTCTGAAAAAAGTCACCGATTAAGTCCTCTATCGTCCACAAACCTTCATAGCGCTTCGCCTGCTCGGGATCCACAGCATGAGCCAGCTGGGCCAGCAAAGCAGCAAATCCGGATTTCTGGTCCTCCAAAAGACGAGCTTGTAAAGCTGTGGCCACCTCAAAAAACAAATCCAGGTAGCCGTCATCCCATAGCCGCGCGAGCAATTCAGTAAGGAGTGGCTCTTGAGTAATGTCTAGGCTCTCTTCGCCTCCTAGGCTATCCAGTAAGGCTTGTCCATAGAAGCTCACTGCCAGCTCGTCCTGGGCCTGCAGAGCCCGCATCAGCAAAACTTGGGCATTGTCCCGCCGGCTTGGATCCAGCTCAAAGGCCATCTCCCGCAGCTTCAGACAAACCTGGAGACGCTGCTGTGGCTCCTGTGTGGGACTGGTTTCCAGACGAGCAGCAAGGGATAGCAACAAATCCAGGACTTTCTCCTGGGACAGGATCCCTGCTCTCACCAGTGGCGTGTAGAGCTGGTAGGCAAGGTCCAGCCGGTTGGCAACCAAGGCCTGCTCCAGCGCCGATAGGGTGATTGCCTCTGGCTCAGAGGGAGAAGCCGACTCATCAGCCAATGAAGATGAGGGGAGGTCACAGAAGCCCCGCAAAAACTCCCGCCAACCCTTTGCGTCTTGCTCTCGGTAGAAAGCCACCAGCCACTCTGCAAAGGCATTGGGAGCCTGCTGAAGCAGTTGCCTAGCTTCCAGGATCCGGGCTTGCAGCGTAGGGTTCATGGGTGGGAAGGAGATCACTAGTCCTAGTTTGCCCCGCTGCAGCCAGCTCAGCTAGACCACCGGTTTTTGGGCTGCCCCTAGCAGAGATCCGCAATCGCACTCCGTGGGAGGGGACTGTTATGAACTGCCCGCCAGCGGGGTAAGTTAATAGCGGCAGGTAACCTGCACGGTATAACTCTCTAAGTTGTCAAAGGATCGAGTACCATGAGCGCGAAGTCTCGTCAGTCTCTGTTTCGGGCCAAGCTAGCTCAGCATATCCTCTCTGCGTCTAAGGGCTTCACCCTGATTGAGCTGTTGGTGGTGATTGTAATTGTGGGTGTGCTGTCTGCGGTGGCGATCCCGCAGTTCCTGAACCAGGTGCGCCGCTCCCGCACTGCTGAAGCTCAAGCAGCTCTCACGGCAGTGGGTCGTGGTTCTGAAGTCTATCGCCTAGATGTTGGCGTGTACCCGGACAGCTACACCAGAATTGAGTTCGGATGTCCTACCACTAGTGGGGCTGATTCCTGCGGCGCTAGGGGCGATAAGTTTATGAATGATCCCTGGAGCGCCCCCAATTACCAAACACCAGTGGCCAGCGGTATTACTAATACTGCGCCTCAGGGGATGCGCTGGGACACCACTGCTGTCACGGGTGCAAGCCGCTACGTTAACGCTTCTGGTCAACCTATTCAGTGCACCATTGGCCTGGGATCACAGGAGACAGCTGTGGCTACTGTGTCTACCTTTGTTGGTAAGAGCTGCAACGTCTTTGACTAGTTTCTATCTCTACTTTATGTACTCCGTGGCTCCCTGTGGGGAGCTTTTTTATTTCAGTTGCTCCAGTCTCCCTCAAGAGTAGGCAAGGGCTCTAGGCTAAACCAGTGAACTAGAGCGAGGACAGTAACTGTGATGGGTAGGAGATGCGAGTAAGAATACCCTTTTCGATGAGGTTCTGGTTGGTTTCAGGACTGCTGTAAAGTATGAACTCTTGATAAAGAGCTGCCATGCAAGTTCTATCTCCTGAGCAATAAGCGTCCCGTGAGGCCAAGTGAAAGGGAACCCGAATAGGATTAGACTTTGAGCGCCACCAGTAGTCAGGAAAGTTTCCCAGTTGAGCATACTTTTTATAGTAGTTTTGAAAGCCGCAGTTTAAGTAGTGCAAAATAGAGGGGAATGATGTTACCAAGGTATGACATTCTGGAATATCAAAGCTATGTACGCTATTGGGTAAGAGAGTGGGATGGATCCGAGCTGCTGACTTTCCATTTTGATAAGCTAAAAAGTATTGACTCTTGCCGGAAACTCTCTGAAACTCAGTACAGAGTCCTGGCTCTAAGGCAGCAGGGTTTTTCTTAAATAGAGTGACATCGCGAAAATAGTCCTCGACTTCAAATACTTCAGGAGCTGCTTCGTGGTTTAGGAACGTAACCTGGAATATATCGTCGCTTACTTGATCAAACCAATCCAAAGCCATCATCTGGCCAGGATAAAAAAGCTCATCTCCATCAATATGAAGAATCCAGTCCATGCCCTGATCTAGGGCAAGTTGTATAGCCGTTTCTACGTTAAGGATCTGACGAGCCATGACCTCATAGCCAGTATGAGGGCCATATTTTGGATAGAGAACATTCCCCAATGCTTGTTGAACTTGCAAAGCTTCATCATTGGGAATAGCCGTTACATCGGAAAACTGAAGTGCCACCTGAATAGCGGGATCCTCTGGATCGTCAAAGAAGATATAAATATGGGCAATTCCAAGGGCAAGGTGATAGCGAATGAACGACTCCAAGCACACGCCTGGATCCCGAACAGTGGTAATTATGCAAACTCTGGCCATGGTGGAGCTGCAAGCCTTTAGGTGAATTGCTTGGCTCCTAGCCAAGTATTGATAGTGAAGCGGCTATCGGCAAAGGCTTGGCTAGGGCTAAATACCGGCAGGATCTCATGTAGGCAACTGCTGGAGAAGAAGACGATGCTGTTATTTGTAGGGGTTACCTCATCGTATGCCCCGTGCAGGATTGGTGGATGAGGTTTTTGCCTTTGGGTATCGTAGATGCGCAGCTCACCTCCTCGATAAGGCTTTGGCTCTTTGTGGAAGTAATATACGCAGCTCACCTGGCGGAAGGCAGTTTGTGGGTAGGAGTTATCGGTGTGGGCGGTAAAGAAGCAGCCATCATGGCTGGCAATCATCTCCATCTCAAAGATTTGAATGTCAAAGTTCTCAATGCCTAGCTCGGCAAAAATCTGGGGAGCAACAGCCGCAATTTTTTCTCGCAGCAGGGATCCATGCTCCTGAAAGTAAGCGAAGTCCAGCCTCAGGGAGCGGCGAAATTTTAGTGACTCTGCCTCGGTGTTGCTCTTGCTGTAGCTCTTGGAAGGGATAAACTTGTCTTGGTGGGTAATGGCATGTTGGAGAATGGCTTGGTTGAGCTCTTGAGGTAGGAAGTTATCCAGCTTGATGTATTTACAGGGGTAAAACCGGTTGGGTTCTGAGGGATCCGGCTGGGTAAAAGTCAGGAATACCGGGTTAGCTGCCAGCAGTGATCCAGGGCCAATTGCTTGGATGTGAGCGAGATCCTGCTCGGTTAACCCTTTGTGCTGGGGATCCCAAGTGAGGAGATGGATCCCTTGGCCTAGATTGGGCAAAACCTTCTGCAGATGAAAACTGGGATCTATCCCCATCAAATCTAGGTTGGCTTGGGCTATGGCTCCGTAGCGGCAATGGTTGACCAAGTATAGGGCTGAGTCGGCCAAGTAATCCCGCAGTAGCAAAGACTGAAGCAGACAGGTACGGTAGTCCGTGAGTTCAGTCCAGAAACAAACGCCAATCTGGGTCTCTGGGAAACATTGACCGAGATCTGCCAAAAGGGCAGGAATGGGGCCTTCTAGGAGTAGAACCCGTTCTTCTAATCCCAACTGAGAAATTTGGGTTTGGATATCTTCTGTGCTGATTGACTTTTCGGATGAGCTCTGTAGGGGATTCCGTAGAATCACTGCTAACTTTTCAGGATAGCGAAGCATTGCCTGCAAAACAGCTGCGGACTCTTCCCAGCCAATCTGGCAGAAGATTTGCTGGCTAGGAAGGCAGGCTAAAGCCCAATCTAAGAGCTGGGTGAGACTCTGAGCTTGCTCCAGTTCTAGGAGAAGATCCTGAGCAAGGTCTTGGCAATCCATGGGGAGGGATCCCTGACGTCTGCTCTAACTTAATGTACCCGGATCCACCCCCAGTTCTCACAACTTTTAGGCCAGGCGCTCAGCCCTTTGCTGCTCCAGTTCAGCCTTGGCAGGCATCAGTTCCCCAGCGGCAGTGGCCCACAGAATCCAGGTGGCCTCCTACCCTCCCACTTCGCTGGGTACAGCCTCAAAACCTCGCTCGGCATGGGTGGTGGAGATGAGCAAGTCCATCTGGCACGTGTGCCGCCAGCTTTCCATGGGTATGCCATTGTCGTAGGAGAGCTCGTCTTGGGTAGGGGCCATCCAGGCAGGTAAACTGGATTCGGCTCTTGCAGACAGGGATCCATGGGGTTGCTTATAACCTATGCTCGGCTTATCGTTTTCCAGGGCAACAGAGATCCCTTGTTGTTGTGTCCAATCCTAGTAGCCTGTAGGAGCTAGAAGAACCTGCCGCTCAACTTGGGGAGTCGAGAAATGCAAGACATCAAGGCCAATGCTCCGCGAATTCTCCTCAATTGGCCAACTCCGCCAGACTATATCCCGCCCCCGCAGCTTTCAGATCGGCAGGTCAGTCTTTGCCCCAAGAGGAAAGCCAAGGGCTTTGGACTAAACTTTGTCAATCTCTCTAAGGAATTGGTGGAGTGCCCAGAGGGAGACTATGACCTCTATGACTTTGTGCAGCAGTCTGAGCAAATTACAAATAAGGAGTTTGACCTAGTTATTGTTTGGACTTCCAGCGTTGACCGGAGTAATCCCCTAAATACAAGGAAGTTTAAATGCCCCACACTCTTGCTAGCTGGAGACACCCACCACTGGGAGTTTCCCATCAACCATCTCTTGGCTTACTGGGCTACTGAAGGCTTTGATTACGTCGCTACTGCCTATAACTTCCAGCATTTGCACTGGTTTGCCGCAGCAGGCGCTGAGAATCTTGCCTGGTTGCCTCTTATCTCCATGCGCACTGTTACCCACGATTGGGTGGAAGATAGAGAAAATCAAGTGGTCTTTATCGGCCAACAGGGATCCCGCCATCCCAGGCGTTGCCGGCTGGTTCAAGCCATAAAGAATGCAGATTTGCCCATCCTCATCAAAACAGCCAACCGCCAAGAGGCAGCCAAATGGTTTGCCCATTCTCTGATTTCCTTTAACTGCAGCCAAAATGGGGATCTGAACTTAAGGAACCTGGAAGTGATTTCTGCAGGGGGCTTTCTGCTTACTGACCAGCTCTCCTTCGCCTCAGGATTGGACGAACTTTTGGCGCCCGGCACCTACTGCGACACCTACAACTCCGAAGCCCAACTCCTGGAGAAAATCCGCTACTACCTAGACCATCCCCAGGAGGCCATTCAAATTGCCCGCCGCGCTTATCACACTTTCGACCAACACTGGCATCCCCGCCACCGCATTCAGAACCTGCTGGACTGGGTGTTTGGGGGAGAGCTGCCGGAGCCCTTTCGTTACTCGCCCCGCTCTGATGTGCGCTACTTTGTCAGCACGGCCAGCTCTGCCTGGATAGACACACGACTAGGAATCTACGAGCCCATTCAAGAGCTGCATCGCGTGCAGGAGCGACTGAGGGTATTTGTTGGCCGAGGCTGTCCTGGGGTGATAGCCGCGGACTTGCTGGACTTGCCGCGGCTGGAGCTGTACGTGGAAGAGGGGTTTGGGGATCCCTGTGCCCTGCTGCAGCAGAAGGGAGTGCCGGAGCGAGTTCACGAGGTGAGGGGGGAGCCAGCCAGTTGGCCCAGCTTTGATGCGGTGGTGTGCACAGCTGAGGACTTGCAGCGGCTGGGGCAGCCTTTGAGAACCAGCTTTGCTTTCATCCTGGGAGAAGACACCCAGCTCCTCTTTGCCAATGCGGGAAACATAACAGAAACTTTTCTCATTGACTTAGTCCAAGGCCGCAGCTCCGTTCTGTCAGCTTGGCTGTGGGGGTACGAAGGCGTCGAGTACGAAGGAACGGTGGCCAGACTTAGTCGAGTCTATCAGCCTGCTGTTTCTGTTCTTTCTGATGTCAGGGTTGTCGTGGATGCGAGAGCGGGGGTGGGCGTGGCCAGCGCTTGTTTCAGAACTCTTCACCCTGAGGCGGCTATTCACTGTTTTGAGGTGGATCCCCTAGCTCTACACCTGCTGCGGCAGAATGCTCTTGGCCTGGGCAACTGCTTTGTGCATTCGGTGGGGCTGGCGGGGCAGGATAGTTGCAGAACCCGTCGCCTCTGGCCGGAGGATCCTCAGGCCGAGTGGGGAGTGGAGCAGGTGCTCCCTTTCCGAGAAGCCAGGGAAGCTTTGAAGGAGTTGGGTTTGGAGTCCATCGATGTGCTCAGGGTAGCTACGGGTGGGGATGAGGTGGAGGTATTGGCTAACCTGCAGCCGCAGCTTAGGGACATCAAGGTGATTTACGTGGAGTTTACCTCTGAGCAAGACCGCAAGCGGATTGACCAGATGCTGGATCCCTCTCATCTCCTCTGGCAGGGGGAGATCATAGCCGGTCAAAAGGGAGCTCTTTGCTACATAAACAGATTTCATCTTTTCGACAAGAAGTAAGGTCTTAGAGAGGAGAGATAGAAGTCATGAACTCAACTATCATCGTTACAAGTGCCGATAGCAAGTTTTTTGAATTGGTTCAGGGAACTATTCTCTCTATTCGAGAAAAGCCACAGGGCAACTCTGTAGATATTGGATTTTTTGATGTAGGGTGTACGCCAGAGCAGTTGCAATGGATAGGTCAGTACGTTGACTATATCGTAGAGCCAGATTGGAATTACAACGTTCCTGATGTCGATAAACAACCTAGGTACCTCAAAGCGCTGGTCTCTAGACCTTTTTTGCCTGAATATTTCCCAGGTTATGAAGTTTACATTTGGATTGATGCAGATGCTTGGGTGCAAGACTGGTCTGCGATTGATCTTCTTGTCTTAGGAGCAAAAAGAAAGAGCTTCTCAATAGTTCCAGAGTTAGTAGCTAAACATAAGAATAGACCCTGGATGCAAACTTGGATATCTCGGCACTACCACCTTTACTTCTACCACACGGAATTTGATCGTTTAGATATAGAGCCTCTGCTAAATGCTGGTGTGTTTTCTGGTGCCAGACAGTCTATTCATTGGTCAATATGGGGCAAAAGATTAGGTCAAGCTATTTCTAGGTGCCTTGATTTGTGGACAGACCAGTTTGCTCTAAACGTGGCTATTTATAGAGATATAGGTCTGGATAGAGTTGAACTTTTGCCATTAAATTGCAACTGGCTAGCCCATTATGAGATGCCCCAATGGGATTTGCAAAGGAAGATTTGGGTGGATCCTTTTCCACCTCACAATCCAGTAGGAATCATACATCTTACAGCCGACGTTAAGGTGAGACCAACTCATATTGCGCTTACAACTGAAGGTTTTAAGATTGAAGCTAGCTTGCGGTATGCAGGCATCATCTCCACTCCGGTCAAGAGATACGACTACGTATCGCCTAACCAGATTAGAATACATCTTGACCATAGCTTTCCTTCAATGATTGCGGCCGAGCCAAGCTCTCACCCCTGGCCTTATCTACGGAAAGAAGTTCCTCACCTTTGGCATACGGATCTACGTCAACCTACCATCGGCTTTGTTAGTCGGGACGAGGCACACATTCTGTACAATACTGCGCTAAAGTTTCGAGGAAAATCTGCTCTGGAGATCGGCTGTTGGTTGGGCTGGTCAACTGCTCACCTGTCAGCAGGAGGTGTTATTCTCGATGTTGTCGATCCAATTTTGGAAAATCCACTGGCTTATGAGAGCGTGAACCAGTCTCTCTGCTCGGCTGGAGTTCGCTCTAATGTCAATCTCTACCCTGGCTACAGTCCGGAAAAGGTAGAGGAAATTGCCCAGCAAGAGGATCGTCGCTGGTCTTTAATTTACATTGATGGGAATCATGACTCGCCGGCTCCCTTGCAGGATGCTCAAGTGGCAGAGCAATACGCTGCTGAGGATGCCTTGATTCTGTTTCATGATCTAGCCTCGCCGGATGTGGCTGAAGGTTTGAATTACTTGAGAGACAGGGGCTGGAACACGATGATTTACCAGACCATGCAAATTATGGGAGTGGCCTGGCGAGGAAATGTCAAGCCCGTTGAGCATATTCCAGACCCTGCTGTGAATTGGACATTGCCAGAGCACCTCAAGGACTATCCGGTCTGTAACCTTGAGTTGTCTAGGGTGCTAGAGAAAGTTAAATCTTTTACCTTGCTGGGCTTTGAGCGTCTTTGGAGCCTTTATTCACTGGCTAAGCAGGTTTGTGAAGAAGACATTCCTGGGAACTTTGTAGAATGTGGTGTTTGCAGGGGTGGAAGCTCAGCTTTGCTGGCCTGGGTGATTAAGAACTACAGCCGTCGACCTCGCAGGCTATATGCTTTCGATACCTTCTCAGGTATGCCTGATCCAACAGAGGTGGATCGAGATTATCGAGGAGTTGGTGCCAACGATACGGGTTTTGGATCCGGTGCCTTAGCAGCACCCATTTCGGAGAACTTAGAGGTGGTTGCCAAGGAACTGGGAGTTTGGGATCTCATTGTCCCCGTGCCAGGGCTGTTTGCTGACACCTTGCCTGCCTATCGAGAGCAAGTGAGCGAGGTTGCTCTGCTGCATGCAGATGCTGACTGGTATCAGTCAACGATGGATATTTTGCGTCATCTCTATCATCAAGTTCATCCCAGAGGGTTTATCCAGGTCGATGACTATCAACACTGGCAAGGATGCGCAAAGGCTGTCCATGACTTTGAGCAGGAAGTTGGAGTTTTCTTTCGGCTGCACAGTGTAGCTGAGCCCTATGGTTGGAAGATCGATAGCTTAGAGCTGCAAGAATGGCCTAGTCCCGCGTGGTTAAGTCCTTCAGAAAACCTGGTAGTGATTAGAGTTAGAGATAGCATAACAGAAACCTCCAAACCACAAGGGATCCGCCTGAGCAAGATCAACGTGGGCCTTTTCCCCTACTGGGAAATGGAGACAGAGCAGCTTATCCAAGAATTGGAGAGCTTGCTGGAGCCAATTCTGCGCAGTCCTCAGCCAGAAGACTATGCTCTGATCTTCCTAGGGGATCCGGATCCACAACTGGCCAATCAAACTCTGGAGATAGCTGCAGGCAACATAGCTCTCAGGCTCATGGAAGAGGGGTTAGAGCTCAGTAGAGAGCCGTTCTGTTCAGTGGTAGCTGGCTTGAACCCCTATCAATGGGAGAGCATGACTCTAGTCAATAATAAGCTCAACTATACTGAAAATAATGTATAAT
>NZ_JAOALE010000030.1:0-35486 GCF_047462575.1 Synechococcus sp. 'PEA 65AY6A-5F PE A' | reverse complement strand
CTCGGAAGCTCCCGTCTACAGCCCGTCAGGGCTTAGCGGGAGAGGATGTCACGCCTCATTGCCGCAGTTCACCTGCAGGGCCAGATGGTCGCATTCGGGGCCAAAGTGGCCATCAGGCTCCGTCCGAGTAGCGTGAACGGCCCGGCTCACCTGTCCCGAGAGCAGATGGACCGAAAACCCCATCCCCTGCAGAGCAGCGGCCAGCAGGCTGTTCAGCTCAAAGCAAAAGCCGCCCCGCCGCTCTCGGACGATTTTTTGGAACAAAAAATCCCGCTCCAGGCGAATGGGGCGACCCCAGTGAATATCCAGATTTTCAAACGGCACCCGCAGCAGGTGGGCCAGGTGGATCTGGCGCAGGGTTTGCGGGGTGAGCTGGGTGGGGCCGACGTAGCCAATGCGCTCCAGGTAGGCCCTGATTTGGGCAGGCGTCAGCGGCTCTAGCATCAGCACGGGAGGCGGTTGGGTTGGCGGCAAGCGAGCATCTGGCCTACCCTAGCCTTGCTGCAGCTCCCCGGCCAGAGCCAGAAGAACAGTTTTTGGCGACGCCCCAACTCTCTCCCACCAGAGAACAAAGCAAAAAGAGAATGCTACGATAGCGGCAAGAAAAAAGAAGGCGAAGCGTTACATGGCGGAATATACTCGGTCGATTTCCTTTTACGGGCGGGAAATTGACATTAATATTGGGTTGATGGCTCCCCAGGCAGGTTGCGGAGTCTGGTTGACTTCTGGGGAAACTTCGGTCTTGGTCACGGCTACGCGACAAGCCGGTCGTGCCGGTGTCGATTTCTTGCCTTTGCTGGTGGACTATGAGGAGCGGCTCTACGCTGCCGGGCGGATCCCAGGAGGCTACTTGCGGCGGGAAGGTCGGCCACCGGAGCGGGCCACCCTGATCTCTCGTCTTATAGACCGGCCCCTGCGGCCTTTGTTCCCAGAATGGCTGCGGGACGATGTGCAAATCGTGGCCACCACCCTCTCGGTGGACGACAAGGTGCCGCCCGATGTGTTGTGTATTTTGGGGGCCTCGCTGGCCATCCACAGCGCTCGCATCCCCTTCAACGGCCCGGTGGCGGCGGTGCGGGTCGGCTTGGTTAAAGATGAGTTCATCATCAACCCCACCTATGCCGAGATCGAGGCCGGCGATCTGGATTTGGTGGTGGCTGGCTGTGCCGACGGCGTAATCATGGTGGAGGCCGGCGCCAACCAACTGCCGGAAAAGGACGTGGTCGAGGCCATTGAGTTTGGTTTCGAGGCCGTTCAAGAGCTGCTCAAGGCCCAACAGCAAGTTTTCGCCGATCTCAACATCACCCCTGTGGAGCTGCCCCCGCCCCCTCAAAATGAGGAGCTGGTTGCCTTTGTGGCAGAACACGGCCAGGAGGAGATTCGCTCCGTCCTCAGGCAGTTCCTGGATAAGACCAGCCGCGAGCAACAACTGGAGGCGATCAAGGCCAAGCTAGAGGCCCAGATCCAGGCACGGCCAGAGGGGGATCCCTTGCGGCTGTATCTGCTGGAAAATCCCAAGGAATTGGACGACCAGTTCAAGGCTTTGACCAAGAAGCTGATGCGCCAGCAGATCTTGCAGGAGGGGGTGCGGGTGGATGGGCGCAAGCTGGACGAGGTGCGACCAGTCTCTTGTCGGGTGGGCTTGATCCCACGGGTACACGGCAGCGCTCTGTTCAACCGCGGCCTCACCCAAGTCCTTTCCATCACCACCCTCGGCACCCCTGGTGATGCCCAGGAGCTGGACGATCTGCACCCAGTGGACGAGAAGCGTTACATGCACCACTATAACTTCCCCGGCTTTTCCGTGGGAGAAGTGCGGCCCTCGCGCTCGCCGGGACGGCGGGAGATCGGCCATGGGGCGCTGGCGGAGCGGGCCTTGGTGCCGGTGCTGCCCAAGGAGGAGGAGTTTCCCTACGTGGTGCGGGTGGTCTCAGAGGTGCTCTCCTCCAATGGCTCCACCTCGATGGCCTCAGTCTGTGGCTCTACTCTGTCTTTGATGGATGCCGGGGTGCCGATCAAAGCGCCGGTCAGCGGCGTAGCCATGGGCTTAATTAAGGAAGGGGACGAGGTGCGCATCCTCACCGACATCCAGGGCATCGAGGACTTTTTGGGGGATATGGACTTCAAGGTGGCCGGCACGCGGGCCGGGATCACCGCTTTGCAGATGGACATGAAAATTACCGGCATCACCGTGGATGTGGTGGAGAAAGCCCTCCTGCAGGCCAAGGCCGGGCGGGACTACATCCTTGACAAAATGCTGGAGGTTCTCCCGGCGCCTCGGCCCCAGTTGGCCAAAACAGCCCCTCGTCTGCTCACGTTCAAGGTGGATCCGGAAGATATCGGCAAGATCATCGGCCCTGGCGGCAAGATGGTGCGCAGCATCACCGAAGCGACAGGAGCCAAGGTGGACATCAGCGACGATGGCACGATCACCGTGTCCTCCTCGGTGGGCGGCCAGGCAGAAGCGGCTCGGGCGATGATCGAAAACCTGGTGCGGCGGGTGGAAGAGGGGCAGGTGTACCTGGGCAAGGTGACCCGCATCATTCCTATCGGCGCCTTTGTGGAGTTCTTGCCGGGCAAAGAGGGCATGATCCACATCTCGCAACTGGCGGAGTACCGCGTCAGCAGGGTGGAGGATGAAATTGCCGTAGCAGATGAGGTGGTGGTCAAGGTGCGCAGCATCGACCACAAGGGCCGCGTTAACCTCACCCGTCTCGGCATTAGTCCTGAGGAGGCGGCGCGGGTGCGCAACCATCACCCCTGAAGCTGCGGTTTTTCCCCAGCAACTGGGTGGGCAGGGATCCCCTCGCCAGCCGTTGTCAGCGGCCAAGATGGCAGAGGAGGCGCTCTTCAACCTGTTGGCCTCAACATGCCGAATCTCGCTTCTCCCCTTCTTGCTGGCCAAGAGCGTGGCCCTCAGAGGCGACTGTCTCCCTCCCGGCGGCGACTGGGCTGGGCCTTGGCTTGGGGCCTGGGGTGGGCCACCTTGCTCAACCTTTCTGCCCAGCACCCTTTGTTGCTGCGGCTGGAGAGCGACGCCCAGGAATGGCTCTATGCTTGGCGCGGCCCTCAGCAACCTTCCCCGGAGGTGGTGATCCTCGGCATCGATGGCCGCATTGATGGGCAGGGAGAAAGTGGTGATGGCCAGCATAATGTTGACTTTCTCTTGGAACGGGCTAACTACGCCGGCCTGACCTTGCGCCTTCTGGAAGAGGCCGAAGCCAGGGTGGTGGTGCTGAACCTGCCCAGCAGCTTTGTGGTGCCGCAGAATCTGGGCAACGAGAACCTAGATGCTCCCCTGCGTCAGGTGGTGCAGCGCTACCCGGATCGCTTGGTTTTGGCCACCCGCAGCAGCGAGAGCTTTGGACGCTCCGAGATCAACATCTACAACCACTTCTTGCCTTTTTCGTCCTTGCGCCTTGAGTATTTGGTGCCGCCAGAGCATGTTCAGGGGGTGGTGCAACACCGAGTCGACAGAACCGGGATCCTACGCCAGGCCCAGTTGCGGGGGCTCTACCTACGCCGCGACAGCCAGGAGGAGCAGATGTTCGCCTCGGTGGAGGCTCTGGCTTTTGCCAAGTACGACCCGGAGAAGGCTAGCCGCTGGTTTCGCAAGCGGGGCTTACAGCCGTTTCAGTTCAATCCCCTTGGCTCTCAGCACAGCATCCCCATCATCCCCATCGAACGGGTCTGTCCGCCGCTGATCTCCCAGACGGGATCCGGCTCCCCGACGCTCAGCCCCGGCCAAGCCTGCCGCGGCCAAGAAGGGATCCCGCCCCTCGACCCCAAAGTTGCCGACCAACTGCGAGACAAAATTGTCCTGGTCGGCTTTGTGGGCGGCTACCCGGAGACCTTCCCGGTGCGGACGGCGGATGGATCCCAGATTGCGGCAGTCGAGCTGCAGGCGCAAATCCTCTCGAGCCTGCTCACCGGAGAGGTGTACCGATCCCTGCCGGCAGGGCTAGCGGCGGGAGTTGTCTTCCTGCTGGGGGCGGGAACGGGCCTGATCTGGGTGCTCTATCGCCCCTCCCCGCGACGGAATTGCTGGGACTGGAAACAACAGCGCTCTCTCCTCTGGCCAGTGGTGGGGCTGGTTGCTTATGAAGGGTGGGCCGTGACCCAATTTTTGCTGTGGCGTTGGATTTGGCCGCTGACCTTGCCGGCTTTGGCCGTCGGTCTAACGGGGGTGAGCCTGCTTCTGACCTTGGTAATCTTGGAGAACCAGGAGCGGCTCTTGGCCCAGCAACAGGAACTGGAGCGCCTGCGCCGGGCCGAACAAGAGGCTGCTATCGACCAAGCCCGCAAGCTGCTCTACCGCATTGCCACCGACATTCACGATCGCGAGCTGCAGGAGCTGAAGGTGGTGATGGACGAGCTGGAGAGCTTGCAATGGCAACAGCAGCAGGGTAAGGATCCCGATCCTGCCATTTACGATCGTCTGCTGGAACAACTGGAAAGGATCGGGCGAGGCATTCGCGAGCAGCTTAACGATGTGCGCACCCTGGCCACCAAGCTGCGCATTTCCCCCAGCTTGCGGGAGGGCTTGCACCGGGGCATCGACACCTATCTGGACGAGCTGATTCGGACGGGCAGCCTGACCTTGCCTGTGGAGCGCCACCTACAACCTCTGGAGGAGCCCAATACCGGCGAGTGGTTCGACCAACGGGAGGACATCTTGCGCTTTTTGCGAGAGGCCATCGGCAATGTCATCGCCCATGTGCAACCTCCCAAGGGCAACGCCTCCTTCGTCAAGGTGTCCTTGGTGCAAAAGGAGCGCCACTGCTGCTTGTCGGTCATCAATGACGGCGTAGAATACGCCCCCAGCCCCGGTGGCGGCTATGGCAGCAAAGCCATGAATACCATTGCCCGCTACCTGCCCAAGGGCTCCTGGCATCGCACCCACACTCCGGAAGGCCATACCTACGTCGAGCTGCACTGGGAGATGCCGCTCTAAAAGACTTAGACAACAGCGGGCAAAAGGGAACTTTTGTCTGTGCTTCAGCGACTCCTACCTAGCTGGTCGCCCAGCCCCGGCAGACCCCAGGCGTAACTTCCCCCAGAGCTTGAGGTACAGCCTGCTAAAGAATCAAGAGGTACAGTAGCAACACTTAGCAAACCCACTTCGGAAGCGGATAGAGGTCTTACCTGCCTGATAAGCTGTCACAACTCTTTGCCGTCAATCCAAAGAATGGGTTGGCATCCCCTCCTCTCCTGCCTCTTGAATACCTGTACCCTATTTTTAACAGGCTGTAGCATCGATGCTCTTGCGAGGGAGCTCAAAGGGGGAAAGTGACTGGAGAGGGTATCTGTTGGATAATGCCCAGATTCCTCGGAAGAGGGCGTGGGGCAGTTTACGCTTTGATGGGCACTTTCTTCTCCAGCCACTGGGCCACTTGATCGGCCAGATCAACCCCTTCTAACTGGCAGATCTCCCGCAGCATAGTTGGGCTGGTGACGTTAATCTCTGTCAGCCGTTCCCCGATGACATCAATTCCAACAAAATAGAGTTTCTCCTGCCGCAGCACTGGCGCCAAAGCCGCGCAGAGGGCCCGTTCTTTTTCAGCAATCTCGGTTTTCTCCACCCGACCCCCAGCGGCCACATTGCCACGGAAATCCCCCTCCCCAGGGATGCGATTGACGGCGCCCAAAGGCTCGCCCTCCAGCAGCAAAATGCGCTTATCTCCCGCTGCTGCCTGCGGCAAATACTCTTGCACCATCACGGGCAGCCGGCCAAACTGAGTGCTCAGCTCGATCAAGGAATTGAGGTTTGGATCGCCGGCATTGACCCGCAGGATCCCTTCCCCACCCTTGCCGCCCAGGGGCTTGAGCACCGCCTGCCCCACCTGCTCGACGAATTGGCGGAGCAAGGCCTTGCTGCTGCTGACGCAGGTACGCGGGATCCACTCTTTAAACCGCAAAGCATAGATCTTTTCGTTGGCGGAGCGGATCCCGGCAGGATGGTTGAGCACTAGGGTGCGGCGGGGGGAGAGATGATCCAGAAGGTAGGTGGCGTAGAGATAGGCCGCGTCCACCGGCGGATCCTTGCGCATCCATACGGCTTGCATCTGGCTCAAGGGCAACAAACGCCGTTCTTTGACTTCGTACCAGGGATCCGCTCCTAGATCCAACACAATCTCCTCAACGGATCCCCAGGTTTCCCCTTGATCCCAGTAGAGGTCGGCCAATCCAAGGCAAAAAATGCGGTGGCCTCGTTTCTGCAGCGCCTCCATTAGGGCAACGCTGGTGTCGTGGCCCACCTGCAACTGAGACAACGGATCGACAATGAAAGCTACCTGCATGAATGGTTTGAGCAACGAAAAGCTGCCCTGAGTATGCAACAAATTGGAGCGGATTGCTCCGGGCAGGAAGTTAAACCGATGCAGAGCCGTCTTTAACATCCCCTTAACCCTGACCAGCGAAGCAAACGTTAGCTTAGTTAGATGAGATCCCTGTTAGACCTCAGTGTTTCGGCCAGGTTGACCAGGTTTCTGGCTCGCCTGTGAGGAATGGTCTGTCTGTGAGTGTTCCTTCTCCCCAACCCTCCGAGCCGGTTCGCATTGAAACCACGCGGGACTTGCTAGCAGCCCTGCGAGAAGGGCGCTCCCTGCTGGGTGCCAACCTCGAAGGCGCCTACCTCTCGCGGGGCCTGTTCGACCGCATCCAGATGCCCAAGGCCAACTTGACGCGGGCCAACCTGCGCTCGCTCAGTATGCAGCAGGCAGATCTGCGGTTATGCAACTTTCGCCGTGCCGAGCTGGAGCGGGCCAACTTCGCTGCCTCCGATCTCCGGGGATCCAGCTTCAGTCAAGCCCTGGGAGACTACAGCAACTTCACCGCTGCCAAGCTGGACAAAAGCAGCTTTCAGGGGGGACACTTCAGCCATTCCATCTTTCGCGAGGCCAGCTTGGTGGCTGCCAACCTAACGGAAGGCAACTTTTTTGCCGCCGACTTTCGCCAAGCCAACCTCTTTCGCTGCAACCTCTCCCAGGCCATCCTATCCAGTTGCCAGTTGCAGAATGCCAACTTTGACCAAGCCCTCCTGGTGGGGGCCAACCTCCAAGAGGCCCAAATTGAAGGGGCCAGCTTTGTCGGCGCCGACTTTACCGACGCCAAGCTCTCGGACGAAATGCGCAAGTTCTTGATCGAACGCGCGAGCGGCACCAACGAGCTTACTCAGCGGGACACCCTCAACACTCTGCTGGCGGGGCTCCCGCCCAAGTCACGCAAACTGTTTGGATTGCTGTGAACTGTAGCCAGGGCCACTCTTGCGCCAGCCCCAGCAGATCGGTTTTCAAGAGGTCAAGGCAGCGGATGATCCCTCAAAATTGGTTGAGGTCGATTCCAGCTTCGCGGGCCATGGCCCCTATCCCTTTGGCCTTGAGGGTTTTCAGTGCCTTGGTGGAAAGGCGCAAACGAACAAACCGCTTGCCCTCCTCCCACCAGATGCGTTTCCACTGCAGGTTAACCTCCTGCAGACGCTTGGTACGCCGGTGGGAGTGGGAGATGGCGAAAGCGTTGTTGCGTTTTTTGTTGGTCAGTTGGCAGCGACGTGCCATGAGATCCAAGGGAACTCAGCTTCGCTATTCTATGGCCTCTTTTTGTCGAGCAGCAAGCTGCAGCTGAGCTTGCAACTGGGCTAGCTCTGTCCTCAATTGGTCAAAGGTTTGTTGGCAATGGTTGACGCTTCTCAGGGGCAGCTCTTCGTTTTTGGCGATGCAGGTGACCTGTACAGATCCGTCAGCGGCTTGGCGGGTGCGATCCACAAACACCTCTACCGTCACCAGTTTGGCGTAGGGATTTTTTCCAGGCGGCTCGCCGGCCACCCAGTAGTCAGGGCTGTTGTGTAGGACAGTAAGCTGGCAACGCTCCAAGACAGCGCGAATCGCTTCGCTTAACTGCTCGGCTGAGCCCATGAGCTGGGTAACGCAGGAGTATCGAGCCATAGGAGAAGCAAGTCACCACGGTTATCCTACCACCAAGTTTTCGGCTCCTGCAGCCAAAGGCGGGCGAGCAAAATTGCGTTTAAGAGTACTTCGCACCGGCTCGGCCAACCCTGCTGTGGGGGAGTAATTGCGTTAAAACATAAGGACATAAAGAGTGCCTTTCGGCTCTTTCCCCAGGAGAGTTGTGATGTCTAGGGTCTCCTGTTTAGCCCGTTCTCTCTTGTTGCTGGGATCCCTGGCTCTGGGTTGGATAGACCTGTCTTCTGCCCAAGCGCAGCCCTTTCAAGCAGGCGATCTGGATGGGGATGGTCGTTTGACGGTGCAGGATCTCAACCTGTTGGGGGCCTATTTGCGGGGAGAACGGGAGTTGACCGACGACCAGATCCGGGCTGCCGATGTCGATCAGGATGGGCGGATTACAGAAGCCGATTGGCAGGTGTTGCAGCAGCGCATTCAGGCGGCCACAGATGCACCCACCGGCCAGGTGCAGTTGGACTCGGCCTACTCTGGGCAGGTGGTGGATCGCCTGACAGGGCAGCCTTTGGCCGGGGTGGAGGTGGCCATTCCGGGGGCAGGGATTTCGGTGCGCACCGATGCCCAAGGGCGGTTTCGCCTGCCGGGGCCGCTGCCGGCAGAAGAAATTTTGGTGGCGCGGCTGGAGAACTATTTGCCCTATTCCCAGAGCACAGGCAACGGACAGACCGGCGGGGATCGGCCTTGGCAGTTGCAGTTGGAGCGCTGGGATCCCAACGCCACGCTGGTGCTGGAGGCCAATGTCATCCGCCTGGGCGATAACCAATATTCTCCAAAGTCGGCGGCTGCCGGGCAATTTCTGGCGCCTGCCCAAGGGGTGGAGATGACCCGCTCCTTCAGCCTAGACCGCCTGCCGCCTCGCCCACCGGTTTTGCGGCTTGGATCCCTGATTGGGTTGGATACTGCCGCTGCCTATCGGGCCGGCCAGTCCCGCATTCCCGGCGCCAATATGTCTCCCATGCGAGTGCTTTTAAACGGAGTGGAGGTGGAGCAAATCCACTTGGGGGGAGACGACCTGCGCATCCCTCTGCCACTAGAGCATCTGCGCCTGGGGCTGAATACGGTTACCTTGCGCACTGGCAAAACGGTGATCCAGCCTGGCAGGATCGCCGGCGGATCCCGGATCAGTATCCCTCTTTTGGGTGGATCCCTGGATATCTTTGTGCCGCTGGGGACTGACACAATCGGCCAGGACGGTGGGGCTTGGGTGGACTATGACGATGTGCAGTTGGCCAATGTCACGATCGAGATCCCCAACTAAATGCCCAGGCTAACTTGCGCTGGCTAGGCCGCGGGGATTTTGTTGCTCAGAAGCTTGCCCGAAGCCTTTTCGACAGGCCTACTGGGCCCTGACGTGTTGACTTTGCGCAGCTTGGTCTTCGGTTTAGTAAACCTGTTTTTAAATTGTTATCCTGCTGGATGGAAAGCGACTGTGGAGCTTATTTCTAAAGCCGTTCCCAGAGGAGTGGAAAGCTCGAATTACTGAAAGTGTGCGGCGGAATTTTTGGGATTTTTCTGGGGTTGAGCCGTGTTGTCGTTTTTCTTCGCTATTTCAGCTTTTCCAGTGTTTTTAGTACTTCGGATCCCTTCAGCTCTAACCTCATCGATGATTACAGGTTTATTTGATTTAATTCCAGGTATTGGAGCCACTATTGGGACTAGCCTAATTGCTCATATTGTCTTATCACAGAGCGTATGGCTCTCTATCCAGTAATTTGTATCTCCCTACAACAAGTAGAAGAGAGCTTACTCCTGCTTCGCGTGATGCAGGGATCCGTCAATATCAACCCTGTGATCATGTTTTTCTCTTTGTTTGTGAGCGGTACTGTGGCCGGCTTGTTGGCGGTGTTCTTGGCCATTCCGGTGACGTGAGTGTTGATCAACTTACTTGAGTAAAAGGGCATCCAAAACGGTGATCTCCGCTTCCAGATTGCCCTTCAGGTTTTCCTCTACACCACCGGGGATCAGGAGCTGTTTTACCAGCGCTACGGCCAGGCCACCCAGGAAACGGTGATCCAGTTTCTGGCTTTTGATAGGGTTGGCTTGCTAAGTGTTGCTACTGTACCCCTTAATTAGGCTGTAGCACTGGGTTGAACAGCTTGGCTCTATCCTCTGATCTACTGCTCCACATGTTCTTTTAGGGCAGTCCATCTTTTACTTCCGTGTCTTGAAAACTGTTGGTCTTAGGTTTTCTCGGCTCAGCCAGCGATAAACCGTTAACGACTGACTTCGTAAATCTATGCGGCTATTGTCGGGCTGTCCCCTTCCTTAACATACCCTACAACTCTCTCCTAAGTCTGGGCTGTGGCTCGTGGAGTTGCCTCTTGGAGTCTGCTCCATGCCATCTTATCTCTAACAGCGTTCCACCCTCAGCCAAATTGGCTATAGCAAGTCAGGGTCAGCCCTATCCCACCTTTTTTATAAAGCCGATAAAAAAAGCCCCATAAAGGGGCTTGTCGCTCAGCGACTTATAAAACTCTAGAGCAATATAGGGAAGCGCTCCATTGAATCTGTTGCTTTAAACACCGTTTTGATCACAGTCACTAGAATCTCAGAAAAAAGGCCAAACTGCGGCAGATATCATTTTTTTTTTAGATTTTCGGGAGGCTGGCCCTACACCGATCGGGCTGCTGTTGGGCAAGCCCTAGCTTGAGGACGACTTGGGATCCGCTGTCTCCCGCCCCAGCCAACGCCAAGTGGTGGGCAGCAGGGCTGCTGCTAGCACACACTTCAGCAGATCGCCGGGGATAAAGGGGAACACGCCTTTGGTGAGCACGGCCAAGACGGAAGTGGGGCCGACATTCTCGTTCAGCCACACCCCCAGCCAGGTGGCTCCCAAGACGTAGATCAAAACCGAGCAGGAGAGCATGGACGCGGCCATCTTCCAAGGGCTGCGATCCACCCCCCAGCGCTCCACAAACCAGCCCATCAGCCCTGCGGCCAGGGGAAAGGCCAGCAAGTAGCCCCCTGTCGGTCCGGTTAGGTGGCTGAGCCCGGAGCCGCCGCCGTTGAAGAAGGGCAACCCCAAAAGCCCCTCCAGCAGGTACAGCAGCAAGGCGAGAAAGCCCAACCTCGACCCAAAGCCTGCCCCCACCAGCATCACGCCGAAGGTTTGTCCGGTGAGGGGTACTGGCGTAAAGGGCAAAGGGATCCGCACCTGCGCCAGGGCCGCTACCAACAAACTTCCCCCCAACACCAGCATGGAATCCCGAACCCAGGAAGGACGGGTCAGAAGGGTTTGCGCCAAAGGTGTGTGAACAAAAGTAGCAGTCATAGGATATTTGGGGCGCTGAGATACAAGAGATAACAGCTCTTTGCCGAGATCCGCTGACCCATCCCAAAAGCTTTTGGCCAGAGGCTGCAACTAACCGGCAAAGGGCCTTATCTGGGTAGTGTATCGCAACCGGAGGATTCTGTACCTATGCACTACCTTGCTTGGCCGCGGCCATTTGTCTGGCGCATCCACTGAATCCGCAGAAGGGTGAGGCAAAAGATGAACCACAAAGCCCCCAGGCTATACCCCGCCAGCAGATCGCTGGGCCAATTCAACCCCCAGTCGGCCCGGCTGAAACCGATGAAGAATAGGATCCCCAGCACTCCTCCAGCGAACCAGCGCCGCTGAGCAGGATAATAGCTTGCCACCAGATAGCCCAAAAGGCCGTAGATTACCGTTGCTGCGATGACCTGTCCACTCCGACAGGATGGGATCCCAAAGATCTGGGCGGGGGCGAGAAAAGGTAGGCTGCAGGATCCCGGCGATCACGGCAGCTCCTAAGGCTGCAACCAACAGTCCCCAAGCCGTCCGTCTTTGTTGGCTGCGCCAGAGCAAAACCCATCCCCAGGCGGTCAAACCCACCAGCCCAATCGGATGCCCTAACCCCCACCCCACCCAAGCCAAGGGATCCAGCCAAGGGCTGGCCCGCTGCAGCCATTGCAAAATCCATGCATCGATGGCTTGACTGGAGGGCGCCAGTCCTTGCAAAGCCAGAGTCAGTCCCCAGAGGACCAGAGCCGAGCCGAGGATCCCGCCCAGGCCCACGGTTGCGCTCAGCAGGGTCAGGCTCGGCGAAACCCGTCTCACCCAGAAGATGGCGAGCTTTTCGGCGGAGTTGGGTTTCCGCACAGGCGGCGCGATGCACCTCGATCTGGACGGGGGTTGTGCCCACCACTTCTCCGTCGACAACCACCTTCTGGGGTGGGTTCGTCTCAACCCAGATGCGGGAAGCTTTGAAGGTGAGGATCCCTTTCAGCTAGAAACCGCAGGAGCCCCGCCCCCCTGCCCCCGTATACGGGGGGTTGGAGCGTGGCCAGGATCTCGGCAAGTTGCACCGGTAAGGGATCAGCTCTTGTTATTCTTCTTCTTCTTGTTCGGGTCGTCGGGATGCTGGCGATCTTCTTCGAGGAACATCAAACTGTGAAGACGAGCTGAGCGGTAGTCGGAGAGGCGCATCGCAAGGGAAGCCCAGGCTAATTTGCTGCCCAAGCCGGACTTCTGGTACAACAGGGAGGCGACGGGAGCGACGCCGACGGCCTTGGCATCGCGGATGGCAGCCAGATCGGCGCTCAAGAAAACAAACTGCCAGCCGTCTTTCTCTGTTTTTTCTTTGATCATCTTCTCGACTTGCTCTTTGCGGAACTCGCGGCTGGCGTTCTCTTGGCCATCGGTTACCACCACCATAACCACCCTCGCAGGGCGATCTGCTTCAGCGAGTTGGCTGAGGCCGCTTTCCAAGTCGGTGATGCCGCGACCCATGGCCTCTAGCAAAGGGGTAGAGGCCCGCGGCACATAGGTCTCGCGGGTTAGCTCGGGAACTTCGGCGATGGGCTTGAAACGGTGGATAACTTCGTAGGGATCCTGCGAGTCAAACTGAACCAAAGTGAGGGTGGCAAACCCTGGCTCTGCCCTCTGCTATGGTCACCGGCCTCCTGTAGGAAATCTAACTTGGGACTTCTGCCAGCGACCCGTTTGTGAAGGATTCTGTGCAACTATTTGCAAAGGTTATCAGCTTGATGGGCTTTGATAAATCCTTGTCGGCGCAGAGCCCTGAGAGAGTATCTTGAAGCGTCAAACGGCAGTGAAAGCGCTCATTGCGCGGATCCCTGCCTTCCCTTTCCCGGGGAGAGAGGAACTGGGAGACGGTCTCAAACTTGTCTGAAATGACCGCAAAACCCTCTAAAAGCCCAGCCCATCTGCTCCTGAGGTCACCGTGCCTTTTTCTGGGTCTAGGGTGACGATGGCGCCGTCGCGGATGAGGCGCGTAGCATCCTTAACTCCCACCAGCACCGGCACCCCTAACCGCAGACCGATCACCGCCGCATGGGAGGAGGCCCCATCTTCTTCGGTGATCACCCCGGCCGCCTGTTTGATCGCCTCCACATAGTTGGCATCGGTAGCGCGAGCAACCAGGATGTCGCCGGCAGTGATCTTGCTGGCATCGAGGCTAGATCTGAGGATGCGGGCCGGGCCGCTGACAGTGCCTTTGCCAAACCCTCTGCCTTTGGCCACCACTGCCTTGACTACCTCTACCTTAATCAGATCGGTGGAGCCGGATACGCCTGGCAAAGTGCCGGCGCTGAGCACCACCAAGTCGCCATCCTTAAGCAAGCCTTCTTCCTGAGCCACGTTGATGGCGGCCTGAAAGGTCTGGCGGGTGGTAGGCAAATCCATGACCAACAAGGGCCGTACCCCCCACACCAACTGCAGTTGCCGCGCCACCTCTACATGAGGAGTTACAGCCAAGATCGGGGTGCGCGGGCGAAACCGGGAGACATTGCGAGCCGTAGCCCCGGTTTTGGTCAGGGTCATCACCGCCACCGCATCCAACTCCTGGGCAATCTCCCCTACGGCGCGGCTGATTGAGTCGGTGACCAGGGTTTTGGGCCGGGGCGAGCCATTGCCACCGGGGCTGCCGTTATTTTGACTCAGCTCCTGCAGGGTGAGGGTGCGCAGGTGTTGGCGGCGATCGACATAGATCGGGCTGAAGTAATCCCGTTCGATGCGCACAGCAATGCGGGCCATGGTCGCCACCGCCTCGACGGGATATTTGCCTACCGCCGTCTCGTTGGAGAGCATGACGGCATCGGTGCCGTCCAAAATAGCATTGGCCACATCCGAGATCTCGGCCCGAGTGGGACGAGGGCTGTGGGCCATGCTGTCCAGCATTTGGGTAGCGGTGATGACCGGGATCCCCAGGCAGTTGGCCATGGCAATGATCCGCTTCTGCAAAATCGGCACCTCTTCCGCCGGCAGCTCTACGCCCAGATCTCCCCGCGCCACCATTACCCCGTCGCTGAGGGCCAGGATCTGGGGCAGTTGTTGGATGGCCTCGTGTTTTTCGATCTTGACAATGATAGGAACCCGCTTGCCGACAGCGGCCATCAGTTCCCGCAGCTCCAGCACATCCGAGGGATCCCGCACAAAGCTGAGGGCCACCCAGTCCACCCCTTGGTTGAGGCCGAAGTAGAGGTCTTCTTTGTCTTTTTCGGTAACGGCGCGGATGCTGAGGCGCACGCCGGGGAAGTTCACCCCCTTGTTGTCGGAGAGGGTGCCGCCGACAATGGTGCGGCAGAAGAGCTCCCCCGCCTCGGGATCCACCGCCTCCACCCGCATCTCCACCCGACCGTCGTCGAGGAGGATCGTCGCCCCTTCCGGCACCTCTTGGGCTAGCTTGTCGTAGGTGACCCAACTGCGCTCCTGGGATCCCAAAATGGGCTTGCTGGTCAACACGAAGGGATCCCCGCTCCTAAGGGTGATCGAGCCTTCGGCGAACTTGCCGAGGCGAATTTTGGGCCCCTGCAGGTCTTGCAAAATGGCGACCTGGATGCCGAGGTCCATAGCGGTTTGGCGGATGAGGCGGATGTTGCGGCGGTGCAGGTCGTGATCCCCATGGGAGAAGTTGAGGCGAAGGGTGGTTGCCCCTTGCAGGATCATTTCCCTTAGGATGGCGGGGTTGGAGCTGGCAGGGCCGATAGTGGCAACAATTTTGGTGCGTCGAAAAGACTCGCTCGAATGCATGGCAATCTTTACCAAGGGAGAGCAGCCCAGATTGTTTCCCCACACAGGGATCCCCTTGATACGATAACCCGTTTTGACACTTCCGGCCTTAAGTGGAAGCAGCCCGGAAACAGACTCTTAAAGGCGTTGTCAAAGCGCCTCTGCTGACTTTCCACAGACAAAGTCCAAAGGTTGCCGTTACTTCGTATTCGTCGCCGCATGGGCGTCGGCGTTGATGAGCCAACCCTCTGGGGTTCTAAACAGCTCACACTTACCTGCTTTTTCCAGCCTTTTTTACCGCTTCTAGGCAGAAAATGCCATCTTGGGCCTCGACTGGAATGTGTCGCTGCGCATCCGCGGAGAGCAGATCCTCCTCGTGGAGATGGGTGGCAGCATCAACTGGATTTCCCTGCCTCAGTCGCTCACCAGCCGCTGCCGAGAGTGCTGGCGATCGTGCCAAGTGAGAGAAACGGTCTCCATCTGGCCAGGGATCCCACCTGGCGGCTCAACCAGCAGCTCCGTTACTGCAATAACCGCCGGCTCCTCGCCCAAAGCGTGTCGGCCTTCGCTCATCTCAGAGACTCCAGATATTGGCTGAGGTCTTCTTGCAGGCGGGAGAACTCCACTTCAATAGAAAGGCGCAATGCCCCTGTTTTCAACATTACTAACACCTTGGCGGCGTGGGGGCCGGGCCAGATATTGGGATTGCAGAACATCTCCAGGTACAAGTTTGGGGCGGCATGGTGAAACTCAATCGGCGCCTGGGGCTGGCGTTGGGGGCCGCTTGCCCCCACTTTGAGCCGCTCCACAAGGGTTTGCAAAGCCCTGTGCCACTCCCGCGCCCCCTCTGCCGAAAGCGGGAAGCTGGCCGACCCGGTTGCGAAGTTGAGGGCAAACTGAGGAGAATAGGTAGTCATAGAAGCCCGTACCTTCGGCAAGCATTCTCTGGAGGGCAGCGTTGGACAATAACAGTATCTTACGTCAGCTCTTACTAATGGGCGTGGGCACCACCGCTCTGCTCGCGGAGCAGTTGAAAAAGGCTGCTGACGAGCTGGTGCAGAAAGGTCAGCTCAAGCCAGAAGAGGCCTCCAACGTCATCAACAACCTGCTCAACCAGGTGAAATCCGAGCAGAGCAACCTGGAGTCTTACGTGCAGCGGCAGGTGCGCAACGTCCTGCAGGATTTGGGTGTTCCTCGCCAATCGGAAATGGACGAGCTGCGCGGGCGGCTGGATCGGCTGGAGCGGCAGGTGCGCAACCTGGAAAACCAAGTTTACCGCCGCTAGCCGAGCTGGATGGTTCGTTTCTGGCGCTTGGCTTGCCCCCTCGGCCAAGCAGAGTTGGGCAAGGGATCCCAGGCTATACCCTGCAAAACTCTGAAGCCAATTCCCAGCTTTTGAGTCCAGAAGGTCACTGCAATTCCCATGCCAAGCGAAGTTTTGACCATCACGGGCCGCGGGATCCCGCTGGTGGGCAACGACATCGACACTGACCGGATTATCCCGGCCCGTTTCTTGAAGTGCGTTACCTTTGAGGGCTTGGGCCAGCATGTATTTGCCGACGACCGGGCCCAGAATCCCGGCCAGCATCCCTTTGACCTGCCTCAGTACCAGGGGGCAGAGATCTTGCTGGTCAACGCCAACTTTGGCTGTGGCTCCAGCCGGGAGCACGCCCCCCAAGCCCTGGCCAAGTGGGGGATCCGCGCCCTCGTCGGCGAAAGCTTTGCCGAGATCTTTTTCGGCAACTGCCTGGCCTTGGGGATCCCCTGCGTCACGGCGCCCGCCAGCGTGATCCAAACCCTGCAAGGGGCGGTGGCCGAGAATCCACAGCTCCGGTTGACGCTGGATGTGCTCAACAAACAGGTGTGCTGGGAGGATAGAACCGCTGCTGTCGAGATCCCACAGGGGGCCTGGCAGATGCTGGTGCAGGGGACGTGGGATGCCACCGGACAATTGCTGGCCGCCCGGGAGCGGATTCAAGAGGTAGCTGCTTCCTTGCCCTATTTGCGATGGCAGCGGGTCAGGTGAGCAGGTTTCTTCCCCCCACTACTCACCTGTGGCTGGGCAGCGCCGACCCCGATTTTCTGGATCTGGCGAGGCGGGAAATTGCGGCAGCGGATCCCGAGGCCGTCTTTCAGCCTTTGCCGGAGGCACCTGGCCTAGTGCGGGTGTGCAGCCAGCGCTCGTTTGCCGACCTTGCCCAGGCCTGGCAGGCTAACCCGCCCATTTTTTTGCGCCACATCTGCCCCATCCACCAAGAGCGACAGCTCGACGAGATCTCCCTGCTGCGCCTCGATCAAAACCTCTTGGCGGCCATCGACCCTGCCCTCAGCTTTTCGGTACAGACGCGCCGGTTTGGCAAGCTCAACGTCAAGCCCTTCCAGGTTAACGCAGCCCTGGCCGAACAGGTGATGGCGACGGTGGGATCCCCTCTGCAGGTCAAGGATCCCCAGCAGGTGATCTCGGTGGTGCTCCTGGCCAGCTCGACAGGGCTCCGGGCTTGGCTGGGCCTGTCGCTGGCGGCGCAAAACCTCTCCACCTGGGCCGGCGGCGTCCACCGCTTTCGCCGCGATCCCGACCAGATCAGCCGAGCGGAGTTTAAGCTGCTGGAGGCCATCCAGGTGTTTCGCGTCCCTTTGCAACCAGGGGGACGGGCCTTGGATCTGGGGGCGGCGCCGGGGGGCTGGTCGCGCATTTTGCGCCTGCATGGCCAGCAGGTGACGGCTGTGGATCCGGCGGAGCTGGACGAGCGCCTCCGCCACGATGCCGGCATTTGTCACCATCGCCTCAGCGCCCAAGCCTATCTGGCCCGCTGTCCAGGTCAGTTTCACCTCATCCTCAACGACATGCGCATGGATGGCCGTGCCTCTGCCCATCTGATGGCGGCTTTTGCCCCTCATCTGGAGCCGCAGGGGGCAGCCGTGATGACCCTAAAGCTCCCCCACCAGCATCGCCTGCGGGTGCTCCGCCAGACCCTAGACATCTTGGGCAGCGCCTTCCCGGTGGTGAGGGCGCGCCACCTGTTTCACAACCGCAGCGAAATTACCCTCTACCTGCAAAAAGGGATCCCGGCCCCTCACTCTTCCACCACCTGAATTTCCCGGCGCAGCACCTTCTCGCGAATGGACTCCAGCAAGCTCATCTCTTCCGGGGAGATTTTGCCATCGGCCCGGATGGCGGCGATGATTTGATCCACCTCGCTGCGGGTTAACTTCTTATCTTCCAGGGCTTGCTCCACCAGCACCTGCAGTTGGGAAAACTCCATAAAACCACTGCTCCTCTGGGCTTAACCGGTCTTCTCACTTCATCCAGGCTATCTGCGCCCATTCCGATCCCCGGCAGGCGCAAGATTCTCTTCAGGTCAGGTATTCTGAAGAAAATGTAAAAGCCTAGGAGAAAACGACCTCATGGCTGGCCCAACTCTCAAGAGCACTGAGCACGACTGCGCCACTCTTTGCCGAGATGGCTGTGTCTTGGGCGACGCCTGCCCCCACCGAGAGGCGGCTCGTCAAGCAGTGGCCTTCGTCATGAACACCGACTGGGAGACGCTGATGCGGATCGCCGAATCCAGGAACCTACCCAAGGATCCCCCCCAAGCAGAGGTGGATCCCCTGCAGTTTTTGGAGAACTACCGCCTGGGCGGCTAGCTAACAGCTCGGCAACAAATCCCAGTGCAGAATCCAGGTGCTTTGAGCCATACTAATTAAATGGGGTCGAATGCCTGGGTTGTATGGTTTGGCCCTGGGTTGTCTTCGGCTTGGTTCTCATTGCTGCCGAGCTGTTTTTGCCGGAGTTGGTGGCCGGGCCGGCGGGTGTGGCTGCCCTAGGGGCTGCTCTTTTGGCCTATTGGGGGTGGCCAGTTTGGGCCCAGTTCTCGGCCTGGATTGTGCTCTCCCTTGGGTTGATCGTTCTCAGCCGGCGTCTGCTGCCCTCTACTTCAACTCAGCTGGAAGATCTCCTGAAGGAATCGCGAGAAGCGCGGGCAGTTACGGCCATTCCGCCGGGCAAGCGGGGTCGGGTCTCCTATCTCGGCTCCACCTGGAATGCCAAGTGCAGCGTCCCCGACCTGGAGATCCAGCCTGGGCAAGAGCTCTACGTGGTCGATCGCCAAGGCAATACCCTGATCGTGATGCCGATGCAGATGCTCAAGTCTTGAGGGGGATCAGAGGCTTGGCTGCGACTCACTGGACAGGCTCTTTTGAAGAAACACCTGAGGAGTCGGGGAATCTCTGCGAAGGCGAACAAGAAGCTCGCCCTCAGTCCACCGTACTCGGCTACCCATCCCAACAGGTCTAGCAGGTTCTAAGTAGAAGATGCCGTTGGCGGTGGGGGGATAGAGGGCGGGGCTCCCGCGGTTTCTGGCTGAACGCTGGGGAGGCCTTCCCTACAGGCGGCGCAACAATTCCCAACAACAGGCCGGTATCGGTTTCGGCCCAGGCCTTCCCGCTCCCCTCGACAAGGCCAGCCAACCCAGATCTCAGCCGACGGCCACGCTCGCAGGGGAGCGCGGGATCCCTTGCAGCAGCCGCTCCATCTCCGCCTGCAAATCCTGGGTTAGAGCTTGTACGGCTTGCCGGCGGTTGGCCTGGTAGGCGGGCCAGCGCTCCGAAACCGAGAGGGGATCGCCGATGCTGAAACGGGCCAGCCGCGGCCCCAACCTGGGGGGGGCAGCGCCGACGGCGTTTTTGCCTTTGATCCAGGCCAACAGGTTCCACAGCCGCAGGGCGGTTTCGGCCAGTTCCTCCAAACTAGGTTGCTCCGGCAGGGGACGCACGGCAAACACCATCAGGGTCTCCACCAGGCGCATGTGCCAGAGGTGGAAGCTGGCCTCAGAGGCGACGCGATTGGCCAACCCCTTCTCCACAGCCGAAAGCGCCGCAATATCAGGGATATCTTCCCGGTAGATCCAGGCCCAGCCTGCCTGTTCGATGCGATGCCGCCGCTCGATCAAGTCTCCCTGGGGCTGCAGGCCAAAGTGCTGCTCGGCCACGCGCAGGGCCAGATCCGATAGGCTTTGCAGACGTGCCAACAGATCCCCTCCCCCTTTCAGGCTGACCCGCGCCGCGTCGGGCAAAGCTGGGGCGTAGAAGCGCTCGTAAAAACGCTCCATCACCTGAATCAGATGCTCGGCCAGGCGGAGCAGGCGGGCCATCAAAAACCCTTTGCCGACATGGGCCGAGCGCGTGGCCGGGAGCTTGCAATCCGCCTCCATGCGGCGGAGCAACCTGTCCAGCGCCAGGCTGGGATCCCTCAAGTAGGAGTAGCGGAGGCCCACCGGCAAGATCAGCACCTCCTCCGGGCGCCCCGCCTTGTGCAGATCCTCCACCGCCCAGAAACTCATTTGGGCCACCCCCGGCTCCAGCGGGTTGAGCAGCCCACTCATGCCGTTGATTGTCCCTTCGGGAGCCACCGCCAGGGGGTACGGGCCTGACACAAACTGCTCGCGAGAGCTCTTCAGCCCTGCCCGATCCAGACGGCCCCGCAAAATCGGGATCCCGCCCAGCCGGGGAAGCCCCCAGCGGCCAATGAAGCCCAGCCATAGGGGCAGGCCGCGGTCGTAGACAAACAAAACATGGGGACGCTGCCGCAGGCGGATCCCCTGTTGTCGAGCTACCTGAGGCAGAAGATGGGAAAACAGGTACATCAAGCAGGGGGGATCGTCGAGGGTGGGGTGGCGAAAGGCTACCAACAGGCGAATCTTGCCTGCCTCAAATTGCTGATAAAGCTGGGCCAAACGCTCGCCCCCCTCCACCTCAACGCGCGGGATCCCCTTGGCCCAGCGCAACCACAAGGGCAAACCCGCTTGCGCCAAACGAACTACCCAAGGCGTCAATCGCGGCGGCAGAAACTTGAGAGGAGGTTGAACAGTCTGGTACATAGGGATCTTCAGATCTAGGGTTGGCGAAGTCAATAAACCCAAGCTTCGGATCCCATCTTAAGGAGGGTTTGGAAGAGAGAAAGCCCTGCAGTGACAGTTTCTCAACTGGATTCCCTTGCCCAACTCCAGAAGAGGTTCAAGCTCCTGTTGTTTTTTTCCTGCGGCTCCGCGTCTTTTTGGGGGCAGCTTCTTCGTTCGAGGTTGAGTCCTCCATCACCTGACCGTTGAGCACTTGCTTGAGGTGAATGTGCTTATAGCCCAACTGAATCTCAAACTCATCGCCGGGCTTGAGATTCATTTTTTCGGTGTAAGCGGACCCGATGATGATCTGACCATTCTTGTGAACGCTCACGCGAAAGGTTGGCTCGCGACCGCGCCTGTCACGCTTGGCAGTTGGACTGAGGCTCAGACCTTTTGCCGCCAGCACCGCATCATAAAACTCATTTAAGTTGACGCGGAGCTTGTTGGTCTTGGTCATGGTTACGTAGCCACAGCGCTTTGCCGTCTCGCGGCGCGGAAGATGGCTCAACGCTTCTACCTTCTGCAGGAGAGCCTTTCCGGTTAAAGGTTGTGGTGGTATGTCCAACATTTTCTAATGCCCTACAGTCCTCTCCAGGATCATAACCTCCTGGCGTACTTCTGCAACCAAAAGTTGGGGACTCTTTTCGAGGCCACATTTTTCTCCTACTACTTGAAGTGGTTCTCTAAAGGAGAAAGGCTCTCCTCAATAGGCGTTCAATCGGTGTTCTTGCCGTGGTAAAAGGTGAGGGGGGAGCAGGGACTCAAGCGCGGAGGGGGGCTGCAGCTTTTGTTTTGATGGCGCCAAAGGCTAGAGAATCGGTATGGCTCTTCGGCGCGCTGGGTGCTTCGGCAGAGAGGCCAGAGGGATCCGCAGAATCGGGGGAAGAGAAGTGGGCCAGGCCAGGATTGGCGATGATAAAGTCGCGCCAACCAGACTAGATCTGTTCCTCCGATTCCCACCCCTCTGCCGCCCTAAACCCCCAAGACAGCTTCTCCGAACTTCAGCAAAAGGGGCTGGAGTTGTTTTGCACAACGGGTCGGAAAGATAGCCAAAGCAAGCCTGCGGCCCAATGCCATCACCTACAGGGCCGGTAAGGGATTTCGGGCTTCTCGGCGGGAGCCGGCGACGCCACGGGCGTTTTTTTTTCGCCGTTCGACGGGCGCGGGCGACGCAGGCCGCTAGCAGCCATTTCAAGACTGGCCGATGGCAGTAAGGGCTGGAGCGAAATGGGAGGGACAACTCAGCCGGATCCCAAGCGCTTGGCCACCTGGGAAGGAAGCTGGGCCAGCGGGATCCCCTCTAGGATCTCTGCCGCAAAGGCGTAGGTGAGGAGTTGCCTGGCCTGGGCTTGGGGAATGCCGCGGCTTTGCAGATAGAAGATCTCTTCCGCCTCCAGTTGGCTGACGGTGGCTCCGTGGGCGCATTTGACGTTGTCGGCAAAGATCTCCAGTTGGGGCCGGGTATCCACCCGCGCCTTGGGGCTCAACAGCAGGTTGCGGTTGGTCTGGGCGGCGTCTGTCAGTTGGGCTGCTTGGCTCACCAGGATCCGCCCGCTGAAGACCGCGCGGGCCGCCTCGTCCACGATGCACTTGTGCAGTTGGCGGCTGCTGCCGTGGGGCGCTTGATGGAGCAAGCGGGAGTGGGTGTCGCTGTGCTGGGATCCCTTCAGCAGCGTTAGCCCCTGCAGTTGGGTGTGGGCCTGGGCTCCGGCTTGGGTGATCTCCAGGTTGTGGCGGGAAAACTGGGATCCCCACTGAATCGCCTGGAGGCGGTAGTGGCTGTCGCAGCTTTGGCGCACGGCGGTCTTGTTGATGTGGAAGGCTGGGGATCCCTGCCTTTGCAAAATCACATGGTGCAAACGAGATCCCTCTGCCAGGGCGATCTCCGTAACCGCGTTGCCAAAGGGGATCCCGGATCCCAGGGATACATGATCTTCGATCAGCGTGAGGGAGCTGTGGGCTTGCAAAGACAGCAGGCAGCGGGGCTGGGCCAAAACGGCCTCTCCCTCAGGAGCTACCGTTAGGAAAAGCAGGTGCAGCGGTGACGGAACTTCCTGGCCGGACTGTAGGCCAATCTGGATCCCATCTCCCAGATGAGCGGTGTTGAGGGCCGTAAACACATCCGTCTTGGCCAGGGTTTGCAGCAACTCCCCTGGGGCTTGGGCTAAAGGGATCACCTGCAAAGCGGTGGGCAGGCCGCTCAAATCAGAAAGCTGGGGGGCAAAGTAGCCGTTGACGAACACGGCGCGGCTATAGCTGGCTTCCGGCCAAAGCCAGGGCTCTAGGGTTGCTGCATCCAGAGACGGATCCCCCGCGGCAGCCAGGCGAAACTTGTGGGCCAGCAGTGGCGAGAGATCGCTGTATTTCCAATCCTCTTCCCGTGGGGTCGGGATCCCCAGTTCGGCCAATTGGGCGCGGGCCTGCTGCCTAAGGGTGGTGTAGGGATCCTGCCTTTCCGGGATTTGGCCGAGGATGTGCTCCAGGAATAGGCGGCTCTCTGGGGCAAAAGGTTTGGGCAAGGTGGCGCTCATCCCTCTTTCTCCTGCCGAGATGTCGCAGCTGCCGGTTCTTGACCCGACTGAGTTTTGATCCAGTCGTAGCCCCGTTCCTCCAGCTCCAGCGCCAAGGTCTTGTCCCCACTGATGACGATACGACCCCCCTCCATCACGTGCACGTAGTCGGGGGTTACATAGTCCAGCAAGCGTTGGTAGTGGGTGATCAAGAGCATGGCATTCTCAGGGCCGGCCAGTCGGTTGATGCCGTGGGCCACAATGCGCAGCGCGTCGATATCCAGACCGGAATCCGTCTCGTCCAAAATGGCCAGCGTGGGCTCCAACACCGCCATTTGCAGGATCTCGTTGCGCTTTTTCTCACCGCCGGAAAAGCCCTCATTCACAGAGCGCTCCAAAAAAACGGGATCCATTTTGACAATATCCAACTTTTCCCGTACCAGGTCGTCAAAATCCAGAGCATCCAGTTCCGGCTGATCCCGATATTTCTGGCGAGCGTTGTAGGCGGCGCGCAGGAAATCCAAGTTGCTCACCCCTGGGATTTCGATGGGGTATTGAAATGCCAAAAAGATCCCTGCCCAAGCCCTCTCTTCTGGCTCCATCTCCAAGAGATTTTTTCCCAGGTAGAGGATCTCGCCCCCCGTCACCCTGTAGTCAGGGTGGCCGGCTAAGATCTTGGAAAAAGTGCTTTTTCCAGAACCATTGGGGCCCATGATGGCGTGGATTTCTCCGGCGCGAATTTCCAGGCTCAACCCCTTGAGAATGGGGGTGCCATCGATCTCGGCGCTGAGATCTCGAACGGATAAGATGACAGGGCTGTTTTCGCAGATCATAGCTAGACTCTAGAGTTGCCACTGAAGGGCAGGGATTGGAAGGTTAAGGGATCCCTAAACCAGGTTTGGATTTTGGGCCTAAGGATCCCCTATAGCTCTATTGGGAGTGGCGATTGAGGATATCCCGGATCTCTGTCAGCAAAACCACTTCTAGTGGGGGCAATGTGGGAGGAGATTCTTCCTCCTTTCGCTGTAGGGTGTTGATCGCCTTCACCAGTAAGAAGATGGCAAAAGCGATAATCACAAAATCAAACACAGCTTGCAGAAAGCTACCGTAGTTAATCGTAACTGGGTCTTCAGGACTTCCACCGATTTTCCAGACCAAGTTCTGGAAGCTCACTCCACCAATCATCAAGCCTAAAACTGGAGTAAACAGATCTGCTACAAAAGAAGTCACGATCTTCCCAAAAGCACCTCCAATAACAACGCCAACAGCCAAATCTAAGGCATTGCCCCGGCTGATGAACTTTTTGAACTCCTCCAGAAATGCCCTCATGGGGAACTTCTCCTGCCTAGCCTTACGGTTCAAAACTCCTTGATTATCCCCTCTCCCCCCCTGCATCCATGCGCTGTTTGCAACGTCGCCAAGCCTTTGGGCCGCCTCTGGCTTCAGGGGATCACAGCCCTCTGCCTTGGGAGTTACCTAACCCCTTACCCTTCTCCTGAAAATGGCAGCGCCTGCTCCCACAGCGTGTCAGCGGCCTCGCCCACTTGCTCAGCTTCGCATTGGGAGCAATCCCCTAGCCGACGGATCCCTCTAACTTTAGGCTCAGCAATCGATCGGCTTCTACAGCAAACTCCATCGGCAGTTGGTTAAACACTTCTCGGCAGAAGCCGCTGATGATCATGGACACAGCATCTTCCGCAGAGATACCGCGGGACTGGAAGTAGAACAATTGCTCTTCTCCAATCTTGGAGGTGGAAGCTTCGTGCTCCACTTTGGCGGTGTTGTTTTGCACCTCAATATAGGGGAAGGTGTTGGCGCTGCACTGATCCCCAATCAACATGGAATCGCACTGGGAAAAGTTGCGGGCACCTTCCGCTTTCGGCCCGATTTTGACCAGGCCGCGGTAGCTGTTTTTGGAGTGCCCAGCCGAGATCCCTTTGGAGATAATTTTGCTGCGGGTGTTGCGGCCCACGTGAATCATCTTGGTGCCGGTATCGGCCTGCTGGTAGTTGTTGGTGAGGGCAACCGAGTAAAATTCGCCCACCGAGTTTTCCCCCACCAGCACACAGCTGGGGTACTTCCAGGTGATGGCGGAGCCGGTCTCCACTTGCGTCCAAGAGATTTTGGAGTTGGCCCCCTGACACAGGCCGCGCTTGGTTACAAAGTTATAAATGCCCCCTTTGCCGTTTTCGTCGCCGGCATACCAGTTCTGCACCGTGGAGTATTTAATTTCGGCATTGTCTAGGGCAATTAACTCCACCACCGCCGCATGCAGTTGGTTGGTGTCGAACATGGGGGCAGTACACCCTTCCAAGTAGCTGACGTAGGATCCCTCGTCGGCAATGATCAGGGTGCGCTCAAACTGGCCCGATTCGCCGTTGTTGATGCGGAAATAGGTGGAAAGCTCCATGGGACAGCGCACCCCTTTGGGCACATAGACAAAGGATCCATCACTGAACACTGCCGAGTTCAGCGCCGCGTAGTAGTTATCAGCAATGGGAACCACACTGCCCAAGTACTTGCGCACCAGCTCCGGATACTCCCGCAGCGCCTCTGACATGGAGCAGAAAATCACGCCTTCCTTGGCCAGCTTTTCCCGGAAGGTGGTGGCTACCGAAACGCTGTCGAAGATGGCATCCACCGCCACATTGGCCAGCCGCTTCTGTTCAGACAAGGGGATCCCCAGTTTCTCGAAGGTCTCCAACAGCACCGGATCCACTTCGTCCAGGCTCTTTTTCTTGGGCTGCACCTTGGGGGCCGAGTAGTAGACAATGTTTTGGTAGTCAATGGGCGGGTAGCTGACGTTGGGCCAGGTGGGCTCGCTCATCTTCAGCCACTGGCGGTAGGCCCGCAGCCGGAACTCTAGCATAAAGTCCGGCTCCCCCTTCTTGGCCCAAATTTGCCGGATGATGTCCTCGTTTAGGCCTTTGCCGATGGACTCAGAAGGGATGTCGGTAACAAAGCCGTACTTGTAGGGCTGGCTAATGAGGGTGCGGACGCTCGTAGACATGGATGGCTCTTGGTTAGGGACAGGGTCAAGACAGACGGCCAACTAAAACAACACGGTTGTTGCTTAACTAACCCTCAGGTTACTGTAGCAATGATCCCGTTGTCAAAGTAGCTGTGCTGGCAGCGGCAGCCGAGTGAACCCAGTCTAACCAGGAGGGCGAGGGTGGAGAGCGCGCACAAGATCACCGGGCGGTTCACGCAGCCCCTTTCCAGCAAGCAGGCCATCCTAGTCTATTTGCGCAAGGCGGGGCAGGCCACCGCCCAGACTCTGGCAGAGCACTTGGGCATTTCTCCCCAAGCCATTCGCCGCCACCTCAAGGATCTAGAGGCGGAGGGGCTGATCCACCACGTCGCTCAAGCCAGTGGCCTGGGCCGCCCCCAGCACTTCTATCAGCTTAGCCCCCAAGGGGAAGCGCAATTCCCCACAAGCTACGACGAGTTTGCCCTGGGCCTGCTCAATACGCTGGCCGAAACCCTGGGATCCGAACAGATGGGATCCCTGCTCCAGCAGCAGTGGCAGCGCAAAGCCCAAGAGTACCAAGCCCAGATGGGATGCGGATCCCTGGCCAAGCGGCTGGAGCGCTTGGTGCAGTTGCGCCAGGCAGAAGGCTACATGGCGGAGTACTACCCCTACCCCAACCACCTGGCTGCGGCCAGGGCAACAGAAGGCGCTGAGCAGTATGCCGAGCAATACGTATTGGTGGAGCACCACTGCGCCATTGCCCAAATTGCCCAGCGTTTTCCCAGCGTCTGCGGCCACGAGCTGGAGATGTTTGCCGCCGCCCTGCCCGACTGCCGGGTAGAGCGCCTCACCTGGCAGGTGAACGGAGAACACCAGTGCGGCTACTGGATTGCCAGGATGGGATCCCCTCCTAGACCCAGCCACGAGTAGCAGTAGGTGGCGGCTTCGGAAGACAGGCAAGAGCAGCTATAGCTCTGGCCGTGCAAGGGCCATGGGTCAGTTGGCTCAAGTCCGCCTTTGAGCAGTATTTCCTAGCCAAGATGCGCTGGGGGTGGGCGGTGCCTTGGTTTGAGCGCCTCAGTTTGCAGGGGGTGGGGCTCTCATAGAGCCCATCTCCAAGCCATTGGGAGATTTGGTCTTTCCTTAGCCTCTTTCTCTCGTCACTCTCAAGTTACGCCTTGGACACTTGCACTATGGAAACTCAAGTCGGCAGGTTGCACCAACAAAGGTTTTCCGGCTGGAGCTGGGGCCACCTGGGCTGGGCGCTGCTGTTCCTCTCGCTAGGGGGGCTGGGCGGCTGGCTGCTGGGATCCCAAAGCCGGCCCGGTCCAGGGGTAGCCGCTTCGGAGCTTCCCGTCAGCGAGACGGAGTCCTTGGAAACTGCCAAGGCCGCCCCGTTGGCCACGATGGAGGTCAAGCCTCGGGAAATCGGCCAAGAGCGGATTCTGGTGGGCAGCCTAGAGGCTGTGGAGCGCACCTCCCTCAGCAGCCGCATTGTGGGCCGAGTTCTGGAGCTGCCGGTTCAGGAGGGGCAGCAGGTGGCGGCCGGATCCCTGATTGCCCGTCTGGATGTCAGCGATGTGCAGGCCGCCCAGCAACAGGCCCAGGCCCAGCGGCAACAGGCTGAGGCGCAACTGCAGCAGGCCCAAGCAGGCCTTCTGGCCGCCCAGGCAGGGGTGAGGGGAGCGGAAGAAGCCTTGCGCCAGGTGCAAGCCCAGAAGCAGCAGGCGGAAGCGGAGCTGCAGGAGGCCCGTTTGCACCAAGAACGCATGCAGAAGCTGCACGCCGAAGGGGCCGTGGCCCAAGCCCAGGTGGATCAGGCCAATACGCGGGTAGCCGTGCTCTTGGGCCGGCTGGCCCAGCTCGAGGCCGGGATCCAGCAGGCCGAACAGGGATTGACCCAAGCGCGGGCCCAGCTTGCCCAGGCCAAAGGCCGGATCCCTGAGGTGCAGGCGGCCATGGCCCAGGCGCAGGCGGGGGTGGCACAAGCCCAAGCCAACCTGGCCTACGGAACCCTGGTTGCCCCCTTTGCCGGCGTCGTCACCCGCAAGTATGTGGAGGTAGGGGCTTTGGCGGGGCCGGGCCAGCCGATAGTGGAGCTAGAAAGCAGCGAGCGGCTGCGGTTTTCCGTGGCTGTGCCCGAATCGCTGGCCGGCCAGATCCGGGTGGGACAAGGGGTGCCCATCAGCATCGACAGCCTCAACCAAACCGTGGAGGGAGCCATTCGCCAAATCATCCCCAGCGCCGATCCCAGCTCGAGAACCGTGGAAGTCAAGGCGGAGATCCCTCCGCTCCCCTGAGCCATGCCGGGCATGCTGGGCCGTCTGAAGTTGGCAGGAGAAACCCGCCAAGCCCTGCTGCTGCCCCAGACAAGCCTGGTAGAACAGTTCGGCCTGACGGGCGTGTATCGGCTGGCGGACGGCAAGCCGCTGTTTACGCCGGTGGCGGTGGGATCCCGCTATGGGGATCTGGTGGAGATCCACGCCGGGCTGCAGCCTGGAGACGAGGTGATCCAGGAAGCGGCTGCCGTTCGGGCCGGATCCTTCTGAAGCCTGTTTTCTGGGACAGAAGCCCAGAGTCCTGCTGACTGTCTTGGTTTCCGCCGGGCTTGCGGGGCTTTCGCCGCTGCGGCCCTGTCAGGCTGAGGCAGCGGCAGGAAGTTCCTAGTTGCCCTGAAGCTTTTCTCCTCGCACCGCTTGCAACAGCGTCGCAGAGCGATGGCTACGGGGCGGGCAAGCCTCTTGAGCTGGGTGGGGGAAAGCCGTCCTCTGGGCTGCGCCCGGGGAACCCTGGGAGCGACCCAGAACCTGAGCCCGTCTTGGCAAATCCAGTTTCTTTTTGGGTATACTTCCGCTATACTCATCTCGTACAGATTCCGAGTTCCTTCCCCTGAAGATGATCTTGCGCGCTCCCTTTTTTGGCTACTTTACCTTTCCCTGGCAGCGACCAGGGCGGAAGGGTGGCGCGTAAACTATAAAGCCTAGGTTTACCTGAGTCAGTCCTGAAGCCCTGAGCCCAGTGCCAGGGCTTTTTTGATGGCTCGACAGCTCAATCCCTCACTTGCCCATCCCTTGGACACAATGAAGGACAGTTCTATGCCCCCCCAAACCGACAACTGCAACATCCAAGAGGTGACTCCCTTGATTGCCCCTGCTGCTGTCAAGGCCAAGCTGCCGCTGACGGAAACGGCAGCCCAAGTGGTGCTCTCCACGCGGCAGGCCATTCGCGACATCATCCACGGACGGGATCTCCATCGCCTGGTGGTGATCGTCGGCCCCTGCTCCATCCACGATCCGGAAGCGGCCTTGGAGTACGCCCACCGCCTCAAGCGGGTGGCCGACCGAACCCGCGAGCACCTGGTGATCGTGATGCGCACCTATTTTGAGAAGCCGCGCACCACCGTGGGCTGGAAGGGGTTGATCAACGATCCCCACCTGGATGGCTCCTGCGACATTGCCACCGGCTTGCAACTGGCCCGCTCCATCCTGCTGCAGATCAACGAGCTGGGCCTGCCCTGTGCCACCGAGATGCTGGATCCGGTGACCCCTCAATACACCGCAGACCTGGTGAGCTGGGCGGCCATCGGCGCCCGAACCATCGAAAGCCAGACCCACCGGGAAATGGCCAGCGGCCTCTCCATGCCCGTGGGCTTCAAAAACGGCACCGACGGGCGGCTGGAAATTGCCCTCAACGCCATCTTGTCTGCCAGCCACCCCCACAGTTTTCTGGGCATTGGCCAAGACGGCATGACGGCCTTGGTGAAAACCACCGGCAACCCGGATCGGCACATCGTGTTGCGCGGCGGCGGCGGCAGAACCAACTACGGCCCGGAAGATGTGGCGCGGGCGGCGTTGCTGATGAAGGATCAAGGGATCCCGCGCTCGGTGATGGTGGACTGCTCCCACGACAACTCACAGAAGGACTACCGCCGGCAGGGATCCGTCTGTCGGGCGGTGCTACAGCAGTACCAAGCGGGGCAGCGGGCCTTGATGGGGCTGATGCTGGAGAGCAACCTCAACCCGGGCAAGCAAACCTGGCAGGAAGGGGCGCCGCTCCAGTACGGCGTTTCCATTACCGACGGCTGCATTGGCTGGGAAGAGACCGAAGACCTGTTGCAGGAGATGGCGGCGGTCGTAGCAGGGAAAACCTTGGCTCTGAGCCATTGAGGCGGGGGCCAGCCTTCTGAAAAATCCCCGAACTCCCCTCTCCCTCTGGGAGAGGGGCCGGGGATAGGGACAACTGCTGCCAGAGCGTCAGACGGGATCCAAGACTTAGAAAGGGGTACGCCGGCAAAGCTAAGATCCGATTAACCCAGTTCCGTTCCCTGCTCCCGCAGCGGGCAGGGTGGGTCAACCTGGAAGCTGTTGATGCCTGAAACCTCTTCTGACCCTGTGCCGACGCTACAACTGGCCTCGCCGACTTCTGCGGCCTGGATCGACCAAGCCATTCGTCACCTCGACCTTATCTTGTTGGATCACGCCAACTGCGAGAAAAAAGCGGCGGGCAACGCCCTTAGTTTGCTGTTTCGCTACCCGGCCAACGGGCGGCTGGTGGAAGCGCTGTCGCCGCTGGCGCGGGAGGAGCTGCAGCACTTTGAGCGGGTGCATCGCCACCTGCAACGGCTGGGGATCCCGATCAGGCCCCTCTCGGCTGCTCCCTACGCCAGCCGTCTCAACCAGCACCTGCGCCGCTCCGAGCCGGAGCACCTTTTGGACGCTTTGCTGGTGGCCGCCATCATCGAGGCCCGCAGCCACGAACGCCTGGGCCTGCTGGGGATCCACGCCCCCGACCCGGAGCTGCGGCAGTTTTACCTCTGGCTGGCGGCGGCTGAAGAGCGGCACTGGCAGTTGTATCTAGACCTGGCGCTGGAGCAGTTCCCCGCTGACGAGGTGCAGGAGCGGCTGGACACCCTGCTGCAGGTGGAAGCGGAGATTTTATCGACCCTTCACCCTGAGCCTCGTGTCCACAGCTAACCCATCCCCTTCCCGCGCAACCCCCATGTTCCAGGCAACGCGGCGGTGGTTGGCCCTCTGGTACACCGTGGCAACAGGGGTGTTTTTGTTGCTGTTTGCCGGCAGCTTCTACTGGTATGTGCAGTCAACCCTGATCGAGCGGGTGGACGACACGCTGGGCCATGTGGTGGAAATTGTCGAGCGCTCCCTGGTGGTGGACGAGAGCCTCTTGGATCCACAGCAGGCCCGCCAGAGCTTAGAGGCCAGCTTTCGGGATGATCCCAGCACCCTGGAGGACGACCACATCGACCTGGAGTGGTTTGATCCCCAGGGATCCCTCATCTGGTCCACGGTGCCCGGCGGCATCCCTGCCCCCCTGCTGACCGAGGGATCCCTGCACACCGCCCGCATCGCGCCTGGGTATTGGCTGCGCCAGTTCACCGAGCCGATCCTGGCCGGTGGGAAGCTGCTGGGGTATTTGCGGGTCAGCCACCCCTGGTTTGAGGTGAGCAAGCCGACACGCCAGCTCATTCGGGATCTCAGCCTCTGGGTAGTGGCCAGTTTGGCCTGTGTGGGGGGAATCGGCTGGCTGCTCTCCGGTTTGGCCATGCAGCCCATCCGCCAGTCTTACCAGCAGCTCAAGCAATTTACCGCCGATGCCTCCCACGAGCTGCGCAGCCCCTTGGCCAGCATTCAAACCACGGTACAGGTGGCTTTGGCCGATCCGCACCTGGACGCCGACACCCGCCAGCGCTGGCAGATGGTGGAGCGGCTGTGTTTGCGGCTGGGCCGCCTGGTGGACGACCTGCTGTTTCTGGCCCGCCACGACAGCGGCATGGTGCCTTTCCAGCCCCGCTGCTGTGCGCTGGATGCTCTGCTGCTGCAGGTGGTAGAGGAGTTGCAAGGGCTGGCCAACCAGAAAGGGATCCACCTCAAGCTGGACATTGTCACCCCCGACGAGGAAGCAGAGGGCTATCCCTTCGCCTTTTGGGGAGATGAAGACCTGTTGGCCCGCCTGTTCACCAACCTGATCGAAAACGCCCTTCTCCACACTCCCTCTGGCGGCGAGGTGCAGGTGCGCCTTAGGCAGCGGCTGCGCTCCGGATCCCCAGAACTGGTGCTTCAGGTGCAAGATAGCGGGCCGGGGATCCCACCCCAGGCGCTGCCCCACCTGTTCGACCGTTTCTACCGGGTGGATCCGGCCCGCAGCGGGGATCCCAATCGGCGGTCGGGATCGGGTTTGGGGCTGGCCATTGTCAAAAGCATCGCCGAGCAGCATCGGGGGCAGGTGCAGGTGGAGAGCGAGGTGGGGCAGGGATCCACCTTTGAGGTGATTTTGCCCCAGCGACAATTGGAAACTTGCACTCCAGAAACCCTCTGAAAGTGCTCCAGAAAACAGACAATTCTTGGACAGTATGTTAAGTTCAAGCTAAAGTTCAATTGTTCTTTACTTAGAGAGCTTTACTTTGGGGCTTTAGGTCTTTTTTGTGGCCTTCTGTGTTTTCTGTTTGCGGATCTGAGAACTTCTTTTTTTTAAAACTCAGGATAGGCCAGACAAGGCGGAACTGGATCGCAGCTTTTGTTTTCTCTTACCAGTTGTCGGCAGGGTAATAAGCCAACTGATCAAGCCTGTCTATCTACCGGCAAATCCAGAATAGGTTCCTCTCCCTCTCCTTCGGAAAATGTATCGCTTTCAAGTTCGCGCCACCACTCAGCCCGGCGATCGAATTGCCCTGGTGGGATCCAGCCCTCAACTGGGCGCCTGGGATCCCTGCCGCTGTGTTTGGCTGCAGACGGATCCCGATCGCTACCCGCTCTGGTGGGTGGAGTTGCCATTAGGCCCGGCAGATGGCACTTCTAGCCCACTGTCCTCTGGGGAGGGACTCGAAGAAACCCCTCGACTGGAGTACCGGTACCTGCGCGTTCAGGCCGATGGCGAAGTTATTTGGGAAGCCGCCGATAGGAATCGCTGGGTGCCGCTTGAGCCGGAACCTTTGCCGGCAGTTTTGATCGTGGAAGATGGCGAGTTTGGCCGGATCCCTTTCTATCCATACGGCTATTTTGCCTTGCCGGTGAGCGAGCCTGAGCCCGAAGATTGTCCGGGACTGAAGATAGTCGTCTTGGGCAGTTCGGTGGCCCTGGGGTGCAGCGCCTGGCTGTTGCGAGGATGGGCCTGGCTGTTGCAGAAAGCTCTACGAGAACGCTATGGCCATCAAGTGCGGAACCTCTCCGAATTGGGGGCAAACGTCAGCCGAACCCTGGCCCGATTTGAGCAGGTGGTGATCCCTGAACATCCCGATGTCGTTATTGTTGCCTTGTCTTTGGGAAATGAAGGCTTGGCCACGGCTCTGCCGGAGCATCGCCGTGCCGTCCAAAGGCGGTTTGAAAACGGCCTGCAGCGGTTAATTCAGCGAATTCAAGACATTGGAGCCTTGCCAGTTTTGGGAGGGGTTTACCCCCATGCAGACTACGGCCTAGAACAGCATCTGCTTTTGCAGGAAACTCAGCAAAGGATGCTCAGTTGGGGATGCCCCGTGTTCAACTGGCTGCCCATCTTAGACGATGGCCAGGGGCGCTGGAAGCCAGATCTGGCTTTTGACGCGGCCCACCCTAATACCAAGGGGCACCAACTCATGTTTGCGGCTATTGACCTCTCGATTTTTGATCCCAACACTGTGAAGTCAGCCCCCCTAAAGCTGGCATCATCCAAAGAAAAGCTGATTTTTGAGGATCCCTCTGGCTTTTGGGCGGCCTTGGAGGGTCAGAATCGATTCCGCCTTGTTAATATTACTCCTTATGATTACACCTTGACACCGACTTGGCAATCTTTACAAGCTGCTTTTCAAGAAGCTCGACTACAGCCAGGCTTATATATTGGTAAAAGCGGTGAGAAAGGGCAAGATCAACCTTTGTACTCCCTCTCCATTCATGAGAATGGCTTGATTCAAACAACCCTTTCCATTCCCCCAGATGCCGACCTTGTTTTTTCTCCGGCAGCCGATTTTTTCTCTCCGGAATCCTCAGAAATAGTCTTTAGTGACGGGACTCTAACACTCCTCAAACTTAGCTACCCATCCGCCGGCTTGGATCCCAAGCCCCGCCTGTGTGTGATTAACCAAAGCAGCTATGAGTACAACATCCACCCTATGTGGAAAGAAGTGCGGGCTGCCCTCAAAGCTCTGCCAACAGGCGTTTATGAGGATCCCCTCTATCGCGATGCTCCCTTTCGCACGTTGATGATTGGAGAGGGGGGGTTGGAAAGCCGGGTCAAGGCTGCTCCCAACTCGGTCATGCTATTGGAATACACATGCGCCTTATCTGATATTCATCGCGTTGCTGTTGTTCCCCTGGGGGATCGCTGTGCGGTGCGGATGCTGCTCTACAAGTTGGAATACGACGGGCCTGCCTTTCCGTTTGATCTAACCCGCACCAGCAACCTAGCGGATGTAGCCGATATGATCCACCACGAGTTTCAGGGCATGTGGGATCCGCAATATTTGCACTACAGCCCTGAAGACAGGCGAATTTATCACAGCAAGTGGACAGGTCTTTCTTTCGGCCATGAGGTGGAAGAGGGGGAAGACCCCCTGCAGAATATGAATCCAATCCATGAGCGGATGCGGACTCGTTATACAGCTCGCGCCAAGCGCTTTCTATATGTCTTGGAAAAGGCGGACAAGATCTTGTTCGTGCGCACAGGCGGCTGTCAGCGGGGCGCGGTGATCGACTTGATGGATAAATTGTCCGCTAAGCGAAAGGGCAAGCCCTTCCTACTCCTTATCATTTCCCCTCAGCCTTCAGAGGAGTTTGCCGGGATCCCCAATGTCATCCACTACGATATGGAGTTCAACCCCGACCGCATGTGTGCGGATCCCGAGCATTGGCGGTACTGCACAGAGATCATGAGAGAGATCCTCCATTCTCTGGGAGTTTCCAGCCGCAATCTTTTCTGGTGTCCTCCCCAGCCGGCTTAATTGCCTGAGATCCTACCTAGAATGCGATGCCGGTAGGATCCTGCTCTGCCCTACCTCAGCGGTGTTTGCTTGGCACAGAAAGAGCATCAGCCCAGAGGATCAGCCTTGCTTGTAGGTTTAGCCAAATCCCATCGTTCATTCGCAATAAAAATACGATATACAGCCTGTTAAGGGCTCAAGGGGTACAATAGCAGCACTTAGCAAACCAACTT
>NZ_JAOALE010000029.1:0-36291 GCF_047462575.1 Synechococcus sp. 'PEA 65AY6A-5F PE A' | reverse complement strand
GCTAGGCTCAAGACTCACAAGCCGCAGGGGTTTTGGTTGCAAAAGCTTGACCGAATTACGGAAACCGGAGAATGCGGTCCACAAAGCTGCGGGCAAGGTCATTGACTTCTGTTTGCACCACTCAATTGGGAGAATCCTCTTCGGTTGGAACAAAGAACAAAAACAAGAATGCGGTTTTAACCAAAACTTTGTTTTCGTCCCAACAGGTCGGTTCAAGGAGCGTATTGCGCAATTATGTCGGCATTATGGCATGGAGTTTATTGAGGTAGAGGAGGCGTACAGCTCGCAGGCAAGCTTCCTAGATGGAGATGAGCTACCTAATTATGGTGAAAAACCCGACGGGTGGAGACCCTCTGGAAAGCGTGTCAAGCGGGGCCTGTACCAAACGGCAAAGGGGTGGTTGGTCAACGCTGAGGCAAATGCTGCCGCCAACCTGCTTAAGAAAGTCAGCAGAACCTTGGGGCTTTGCGTGAAGGAACTGTCTAGAGGCGCTTTGACAACGCCGTTACGGGTTCTTTTGTGGGCTGCGTAAGAATCCCCTGGGTGGGAGTGTCAACAGTCGCTCCACTAGGTAAAACCAGTAGGGTTGCCTCCCCTGCTTGCCCCGGCCGACCCACTCATAGAAGCCATCTGCCGGGATCAGGAGGCGGCGGCGGCAAAAGGCCTGGCGGAAAGAGGGTTTTTCGGCCACCGTCTCGGCGCGGGCATTGATCCACCCAGCCTGGGGAGCTTGGCTCCACCTGGGGATCAAGCCCCAGCGGAAATGGACTGCCTGACGCTGCAGGGATCCCGCCACCACCGCCAGCACCGGCTGAGAAGGGGCGATGTTGTCGCGGGGCTGGAGCGCCCCAACTGCCCCCCTCTCGATTGGAAAATGCTGCTGCAGCCGTTCGGGGGCAACTGCCAGGCTAAACCGTCCGCACATCTGGGATCCCTCAGACCTTGGTGGAAATGCCCAGCAACTGCAGGATCCCCCGCAGCGGGATCTCCACCCACTCGGGGCGGTGGTTGAGCTCGTAGCCCAGCTCGTAGATGGCCTTCTCCAGCAGGTAGGCCTCGAGCAGCACTTCCAGCTCCTGCGGGCTGCGGGGCAGAAAAGCCCCTTGAGAAGCCACCTGCAGATATTCGGCCAAGAAGGCGGCGCAGACCCAGCGGTGCCAAAACTGGGCCCAGCGCATCATGTCAGGGCACTTGTCCCCGCAAACCAGCCCGCTTTCCAATTGCTGGCGCAAGCCGGTGTGGACGGCGTAGTGGAAAGAGCGCAGCATTCCCGCCACATCCCGCAGGGGGCAGCGTTTGAGGCGGCGCTCTCCTAGCGACCGGGCCGGCTCCCCTTCAAAGTCGATGATGACAAAGTCCTTGCCGGTAAACAGCACCTGGCCCAGGTGGTAATCCCCATGGCAGCGGGTGCGCAAAGCCGTGATCTTCCGCTCCAGGATGAGGCGGAAGCGGCTCATGATCCCCCCTTCTTGGTCGCGAACGGTGCGGGCCAACTTAGCCTCCAGTTCGGGCAGCTTGGGGATCTGCTTGTTGAGCAGCGGAAACACCTGCCCCACCAAATTGCGCATCGATTGATAGATGGAGCGCTGGTAGAGACTGGAGAAGGGCTCGGGGGCAAAGTCCTTGTTCTCGGTGTCGGCGGCCAAGGCAAGGTGCAGCTCGGCGGTGCGCTTGGCCAAGATCCGCACCGACTCCAGGTAGCTGCCGATGGTGGCGTAGGCCAGCTCCGGCAAGGGAAGGTGCGAGAGTTCCAGAAAGGATCCCCGCGGCACGGGCACCGCTTCCGCCTCTGCGTGATGAACCAGCACCGTCTCGAAAAACTGCCCCAGGCTGTCCAGCGTGTAGTGCCAGGCATCCCCCTCGTTGGGGATGTACTCCTGCAAGATGGCCAACGTGATGGGCTGATCGCCGGGATCAAAGCCCCGCGCCCCACGGCGGCGGCGATACTCCAGGGATCCCAACAGCCGCGGCACCCGCACCTGGGGATGGTGCTCCAGCAGATAGCGGCCGATCTCCAGCTCTGGATTTACCCCCTCGGCCACCTTGCGGTAGAACTTGAGGATGTACTGGCTGCCGTAGACCACCGAGGTGTTGCTCTGCTCCGCCTTGAGGATGCGGGGTTCCAGGCCGAGGTGGTACTCAAAAGGGGCAAAGGTGGTGGCCCACAGCTCCCCTGAGGAGTGGCGCAGACGGCCCTGCTGGGCGATGATCTGCAGCGGCAACGACAAAAAGCTTTTATCGGCCAGGGCGTCGAACAGCACGCCCGGCGGCTCCCCAGCCACTTGCACAGGGACAATCGCCGCCTGGGGCGCCTCTACGCGCAGGTGCATGGCCGCCTCCTGGATGGCATAGCCCACGGGTAAAGAGTAGAGTTCTGCCTCCCCCTCGGTAAACTCGACCTGCAAAAGCAAAATCTGGCCCCGAAAGGGGGGATCCCCTTCCCGGTTACAGGGAATGGCATCCAAGATCTGGGCCGACTGGATCTGGCGGGCTTTGGAGCCGAACCAACGGCAGCGGTAGAGGTAGTCGCCCAGCACCGCCTCCACCTGCTTTTGGCTTTCCCCCTGGAAGAGGCTTTCCCAACTGCCGTTTTGAACCAGCAGGGTGGGCAGGCGATCCAACTCTTCTGGCTTGCTGTGGCTGGGGTGGATCCGCTCCGTTTGTCGCTGCGGCTCGAGGGAAAACCAGTAGAAGGAGTGGGGGCCCAGGGTCAGGAAATAGGGCAGTTGGCCGATGGGAGGAAACGGCGTGCGCCCGAAGATCTCCACCGGGATCAGCCCCTCCCAGTGGGCCAAGTCCAGCTCCACAAACTGCGCGTAGCGGGAGAGGTTGGCCACCACCAGGATGCGCTCGTCGCCGTAGGCCCGCATAAAGGCCAGCACCTTGCGGTTTTCCGGGTGCAGCAGCTCAAAAGAGCCCCGGCCAAAGGCTTGGAAGCGCTTGCGCACCGCGATCATCCGTTTCATCGTCCACCACAGGGAATAGGGGTTGTTCCGCTGCGCTTCCACGTTGACGGTTTCGTAGTGGTACTCGGCGTCGATGACGATGGGCAGGTAGAGCTTCTGCGGGTTAGCCCGAGAGAAGCCGGCGTTGCGGTCGGCGCTCCACTGCATCGGCGTGCGCACGCTGTTGCGATCCCCCAGGTAGATGTTGTCCCCCATGCCGATCTCGTCGCCGTAGTAGATGACCGGCGTGCCGGGCAGAGAAAACAGCAGGCTGTTCATCAGCTCGATGCGGCGGCGGCTGTTGCCCAGCAGGGGCGCCAAGCGGCGGCGGATGCCCAGATTGACCCGCGCGTTGGGATCCTTGGCGTACACCTGGTACATGTAGTCGCGCTCCTCGTCAGTGACCATCTCCAGGGTGAGCTCGTCGTGGTTGCGCAGGAAGATGGCCCACTGGCAGGTTTCGGGAATGGGGGGAGTCTGCTGCAGGATGTCGATGATGGGGAAGCGATCCTCCATCTGGATGGCCATGAACAGCCGCGGCATCAGGGGGAAGTGAAAGTCCATGTGGCACTCGTCCCCGTCGCCGAAGTAGGCCACAGCATCTTCCGGCCACTGGTTGGCTTCTGCCAGCAGCATGCGGTTGGGATATCTTTCGTCAATGTATTTGCGTAGGGCCTTGAGGAAGGCGTGGGTTTCCGGCAGGTTCTCGCAGTTGGTTCCCTCCCGCTCGTATAGGTAGGGCACGGCGTCCAGCCGCAGGCCGTCCACCCCCATGCTCAACCAAAAGTCCACCACCTCGAAGATGGCCTTCTGCACGGCGGGGTTGTCGTAGTTGAGATCCGGCTGGTGGGAGTAGAAGCGATGCCAGTAGTAGGCCTTGGCCACCGGATCCCAGGCCCAGTTGGAGGTTTCAAAGTCTTGAAAGATGATGCGGGCCTCTTTGTACTTTTCCGGGGTGTCGCTCCAGACGTAGAAGTCCCGCTCAGGGGTGCCGGGGGCGGCGCGCCGAGCCCGCTGAAACCAGGGATGCTGATCGGAGGTGTGGTTGAGGATCAGCTCGATGATGACGCGGATCCCGCGTTGGTGGGCGGCATCTAGAAAAATTTTAAAGTCCTCTAGGGTGCCCAGCGCGGGGTTAACGTTGGTAAAATCAGAAACATCATAGCCATCATCCCGCAGCGGGGAAGGGAAAAAGGGCAGCAGCCAGATGGCCGTGATGCCCAGATCCTGCAAATAGTCCAGCTTTTCGGTCAAACCCTGGAAGTCGCCCACGCCATCGCCATCACTGTCGAAAAAGGCGCGCACCGGTAGCTCGTAGATGATCGCGTCTTTGTACCAGAGGGGGTTGTAGGTTAAGGGAGAGACGAGGTTGCGCAGAGGGGCTTGGCTCATCATATCGGCAACAGAGACAGGATTTGGACACCTTGGCAACCCTAACCGTTGAACAGGGATCCCCTCAATAGGCTGCAGCCTTTTCTGGGGTGCCAGGGATCCCGGTAGGCGATGCGGTTTTGGGTCTGACAGGGTGATTTTAACCCCTCACCGCCAGCCCCTCTCCCAGGGGGAGCCCTCACCCCCAGCCCCTCTCCCTGAGGGAGAGGGGAGGTAGGGAGGAAGGGTTTTGCAGCACTGGCACCAATTAGGCGATGCCGGTTCGCTTCTGGGCTTCCTTACGGGAGACGGCTACATGGCGCAGGCCGGCGCGGATCAGCTCCTGCTCGATCAAGGCGAAGAAGCGCTGCCGATCCCCGCTGCGCACCACGGCCAGATGGTGGGCTTCCGCCAGGGCGATGGGGTAGCCAAAGCCCTTTTGCACCTGGCTTAGCACTCCGGCCAGGGCCCGCTGCAGCAACTCGGCGTCTTGAGCCACCCAGGCGGGAAACTCTAGCCGGGCGATCTCCGGCAGGGATCCCTCCCCAGGGTTTGCGCCGACATTCAAGTAACAGCAGTGGATGTGGTGTTCCCCAAAAGTCTCCAAGACGCTGGCGCCACTGCGCCAGAGGGGGCTGCGCTCTCCCGGCTGCAGCAGGGATCCCCAAAAAACGCGATCTGCTAGGGGGGCAAAGGGCTGGCAGGGGGGAGTTTTCTCGCCGGCGCAGTAGCGATAGCAGTCGCAGCCCAGGTAGGGACACAACCCCAGGCGCAGATAGTTGAGGGTTTCGCTGCTGCGGGAAGCGCTGATGTAGCCCACCAGGGGGATGCGAGCTGCCCGCAACTGCTCCAGAGTTGCCAGGATGGGATCCAGCCAGGGACGCTGGGCTGGCTTGGGCAGCGGCTCCAGCCCCCAGGGGATGAGGGATCCATCCAGCAGCGCTAGCACGGGGCGACTCCTAGGCAGCGGCAGGGCCAATTGGGCCAGCTCCTCCAGCTCTGCCTGAGCCCGCCGCAAAGCCAGCACCGCTTCGGCATCCAACGCAATCTCCCCCCCCTCCCCGCGATCTTCTTCCCCAAGGCCTACGGCCTGCCTACGCGATCGGCTGGGTCGGTGGCGAAGAGGGTGGAGGGCTGTTCCTGGAAGAGAGTTGGATCGCTCAGGTTGAGCAAAGGGCTCCTGCCCGTAGATCAGCAGGGGCTGGCTGTCCAGCAGCGGCCACTCTTGCGTGCCGTAGTGGAGAGCCACCCGCCCGATGTTGATGAGCGAGCAGTAGGCAATCTCGTGGTGGCTGGGCAGGATCTGGGAGCCGTCGGTGGCCACCACCGTGTGCGGCCCCTGCAAGGGCTCGACTTTGGGCAGGGATCCCCAGGTTTCCGGCGGCTCGGCGGGGCTGGCGCAGGTAAAGGCGAGATGGGAGCTCCACTCCGCCCAGCGCGACTGCCAGGTTTGGGGTTCTCGCTGCAGGCGGGCAAACTCCTGCAAGGCCAGGCGCAGACGCTCTTGGTTGGCCTTCGACTCCTGCTGCAGGTGGCGGGCAAAGGCGGGAATCTGCCCGCTCAGCTTAACCAGATCCAGCATAGGCGGCTGGCTCAGCCCTGCCGGCGGCCAGGGGCTCCACTTCGGAGGGATCCCTCTTGCCCTCGCTCGCGGGGTATGTGGTGGCAGCGGTAGCTGCGCCCAGCTCCTCTAGCGGAAACTCCCCGTAGACTTCGCTGCTGTTGTTGGGGCTCTCTTGCAGGCGAACCCGATGCAGTTGCACCCCCAGCTCGCGCAGGGGCAAAGTCAGCAGCCGCTGGACGTAGAGGGCAATGTTTTCGGCGGTGGGCACCACCTGGGCAAAGTAGGGGACGTCTTTGTTCAAGAAAGTGTGATCCAGGGGCTTCACCACCTGCTCCTCAATCACCCGCTGCAGAGCTGCCAAATCCACGATCATCCCTGTGCGCGGGTCGATGGATCCCTTGACGGTAATCTCCAGGCCGTAGTTGTGGCCGTGGCCGTGGGGGCGAGCGCAGAGGCCGTAGATGGCAGTGTTCTCTTCCAGGCTGAGGTGATCGAGGGCCAAGCGGTGGGCGGCGCTAAAGTGGGTGGCAACGGTCAAATAGGCTTGCATGGCTTCTCCTCGGTATTCGGCCCAAAGCTGGGGATCTTCGTAGAGGCGCACACTGCTGAGCGGCAGCGCGTCGGCTAGGCGCTGCCAGATGGTGTAGGCAATGAACTCGGTGGTGGGCAGGGTTTGGGCAAACTCTGGCCAGACTTGGTTGAGGTAGGCGAAGTTCAGTTCTTGAATCACCCGCTCCCGAATTACCTGCTTGACCTGGGAGAGGTTGAGCACCATGCCGTACTCATCCACCTCCCCCGTCAAGCCCACCTCCAGCCCGTAGTTGTGGCCGTGGCCGGGAAAGCGGGCGTGGGAGCCGAAGCGGGCCAGGTTCTCAGCTTCGGAGAGCTCCGGCAGCCAGTAGCGGTGGCTGGCGGCAAAGTGGGCGCGGCGGTAGATGGTACAGGTTCTGGACATGAGGGCTATGAGAGAAAGGGATCCCTCCTTCAGCATAAACTCCAAACCAGCACTGCCCCTGCGGCGAGGGATCCCTGCGCCTGGCTCGGCGCGCCTTCCTCCTGAAGCCCTTGGGGATGGATGGCCAAAATCTCGCCCTAGGGGGCCAAGAGTGTGTCAACCTGGTAAAGGTAAGAAAGTCTTTGGGCCCGAGGGAGCGGCTGTGGTCTATCGGGTTGGGCTATTGGGGCTGGGTACGGTCGGCACGGGCGTGGTCGAGATTCTACAGCGCCCTCCTCACCCCCTCTTGCAGGCAGTTGAGATTGCGGCGGTGGGGGTGCGCTCCCTGGACAAGCCGCGGCAGGTGGCGATCCCGCCCGAGCGCCTGACCACGAACCTAGAGGGGATTGTGTCGGATCCCGAAATTGACGCGGTGATTGAGCTCATGGGCGGCTTGGAGCCGGCCCGCAGCCTGATCCTAAAGGCCATCGACCACGGCAAGCCGGTGATCACAGCCAACAAGGCGGTCATTGCCCGCTATGGCGAGGAGATTTTCCAGGCTGCCGCCCAGGCCAGGGTGGCGGTGTTGCTGGAGGCAGCGGTGGGGGGTGGGATCCCCATCATCCAGGCTTTGCAACAGTCGCTGCGGGCTAGCCACATCCAGGCGGTCTGGGGCATCGTCAACGGCACCACCAATTTCATCCTCAGCCAGATGACCCAGGAGGGCAGCTCCTTTGCCGAAGCGCTGGCCCAGGCCCAGGCCCGCGGCTACGCCGAGGCGGATCCCAGCGCCGATGTGGAAGGATGGGATGCGGCGGACAAGATCGCCATTCTGGCCAGCCTGGCTTTTGGGGTGTCGGTACCGCGACAGGCCATCCCCTGCGAAGGGATCGGCAGCATCAGCCCCACCGACCTCCGCTATGCCCGCGAGTGGGGCTATACCTTTAAGCTTTTGGCCATCGCCCAGAGGACTGAGGGTCAGGGAGCGGAAACAACCTTGGACATTCGCGTTCACCCCGCGCTGCTGCCCGTTACCCACCCCCTAGCCAACATCCACGGGGCGGACAACGCCGTCTGGGTGCAAGGGGATCCCTTGGGGCAGGTGGTGCTGGCTGGGCCAGGGGCGGGCCGGGGGCCAACCGCCAGCGCGGTGGTCGGGGATCTGCTTATCCTACTTGCCCACCTGCAGACGGGGGCTCAGTTGCCCAATCCCCTGTGGGGCTTTGCCGCCTCCCCTCCTGTTGCCTCCTTGCTGCCGCTGGCAGAGGCGCAGTCGGAGTTTTACGTGCGAGTGCTGGCCCAGGATCGGCCGGGGGTGATGGGGGCCATCGGCACCTGCTTTGGCCGGCACGGGGTGAGCCTGGAGAGCATCACCCAAAAGGAGTGCCACCAGGAGTTGGCGGAGATTGTGATCCTCACCCACAGCGTGCGCGAGGCCGACTGCCGCCAGGCGCTGGCCGAGATCCAGCAGCTTCCCCAGGTGGCCGAGATCCCCAGCCTATTTCGCGTACTGCGCTAACGAAGATTGGCCCCCCGGACGTGATGGAGGAAAAACACCTTGGAAGCGGCAGTGAATCCTGCAACCCCTGAACCCCTTAACGCGGAGGTGGTGGTCATTGGGTCGGGCATCAGCGGCCTGACGCTGGCCTGGCGCCTGCAGCAGGGTTTATCGGCTAGGGGGGGATCCCCTCAAGCGGTGCTCCTGGCGGAGGCCAGCTCCCGCGTCGGCGGCTGCATTTCCACCCAGTCCAAAGACGGCTACCGCTGGGAGGAAGGCCCCAACAGCTTTACCCCCACCCCTGCCCTGCTCAACCTCATTGCTGAGGTGGGCCTGGCCGACCAACTGGTGCTGGCCGATGCCAAGCTGCCCCGCTACATCTACTGGGAGAAAGAGCTGCTGCCGGTGCCGCTTAGCCCCGCGGCAGCCCTGGGATCACGGCTGCTCAGCGTGGGCGGCAAGCTGCGGGCTCTGCAGGGCTTGTTGGGGTTTGTCCCGCCGCCGCCAGGACGCGAGGAAACGGTGCGGCAGTTTTTCCGGCGACAACTGGGATCCGAAGTGGCCGAGCGCCTGGTGGAGCCCTTTACCTCGGGGGTTTATGCGGGGGATCCGGATCAGCTCAGCGCCGTGGCGGCTTTCCCTCGCTTGGCGGGCCTGGAGGAGCGCTATGGCAGCCTCTTTGCCGGCGCCTTGCAGGCTCTGCGCCAACGACCCCAGCCTTCTCCCGTAGCCATCCAACCCCCGCCCAAACGGGGCCAACTGGGCAATCTGAGGCAGGGGCTGCAGCAGTTGCCAGAGGCCCTAGCCCAAAAGCTGGGCGACAGCCTGCGGCTGGGCTGGCGAGCGCTGCAGCTGAAGCGGGCGGGAGAGCTCTACTGGGTGGGCTTTGAGACCCCAGAGGGATCCCGCTGGGTGGCTGCCCGCCAGGTGGTGCTGGCCCTCCCCGCCTACGAGGCTGCCGCGCTGCTACAGGAGCTCAACCCCCCGGCCAGCCAGCTCTTGGCCGAGATCCTCTATCCGCCGGTGGCGGTGGTGGCTCTGGCCTATCCCCAAGAGGCCCTGCCCCAGCCGCTGCGGGGCTTTGGCCACCTCATCCCCCGTTCCCAGGGCCTGCGCACCCTGGGCACGATCTGGGCCTCCTGCCTTTTTCCAGAGCGGGCTCCCCAGGGCTACCACAGCTTCCTCAGCTTCCTGGGCGGCGCCACCGATGCGGCCTTGGCCCGCCGGCGGGGGATCCCGCCCCTCACGGCTTTGTCTCCTCAAGAGCGGGCCCAACTTGCCCACGAGGAGCTCAGCCAGGTTCTGCTCACCCGCCGCGCCGAGCCCGTCTACCTGGGCGAACGTCTCTGGCCCCGCGCCATCCCCCAGTACACCCTTGGCCACCGGCAACGCATAGCCCAGGTGCAGGCCCACCTGGCCTCCCAGACGCCAGGGATCTGGGTATGCGCCAACTACCTCGATGGCGTGGCCCTGGGCGATTGCGTGCGGCGGGCCGAGGCGCTGGCGCAGCAGCTGTTGTCCCAGGTCTAGTCCTCCCAAGTGGCCAATGGGTCGCCCCTACACGGCGCTGCTTTTGGTTCCCACGGGCATTGGGGCCCGCGTGGGTGGCTTTGCCGGCGATGCCCTGCCGGTGGCCCGCGCTTTGGCGGCTGCTGTCGACTGCCTCATCACTCATCCCAATGTGCTTAACGGCGCCACCCTGTTTTGGCCGATGGGGAATGTGCTCTACGTGGAAGGGTACGGCCTGGATCGCTTCTGTGCCGGGGAGTGGTTCCTCAGGCCGGTGCGGCAAAACCGCGTCGGGGTGGTGCTGGATGCCGGGATCCCAGAAGACTTGCGCCAACGCCACCTGCACGTTCTGCAGGCCGCCCAGGCCACGCTGGGGCTGGACATCGGCCCCTTGCGCTTGACTCCTCGACCCCTGGGCGTTGCCGTCAGCTTCTCCCCTGCCGGGGCCAGCCAGGGATCCCTAGAGGATCCCGAGGCGCTCCTGGAGGCCGCCCGCGAGCTGCTCTGCGCGGGAGCCGAGGCCCTTGCCGTGGTGGCCCGCTTCCCCGACGATCTGGACTTCAGCCGGTACGAGCAGGGGCAGGGGGTAGATCCCCTGGCCGGAGCCGAGGCCATCCTCAGCCACCTGGTGGTGCGGGAGCTGGGGATCCCTTGTGCCCACGCCCCCGCCTTCTACCCCGATCCCGCCCCTAAGCCGGTCCACCCCCGCGCCGCCGCCGAAGAGGTGGGGTTTACCTTCCTGCCCTCCGTTTTGGCGGGGCTGAGCTATGCCCCCCAGTTTGTCAAGAGGGGGGATCCTCCCCAGCCGGGCGACCTGACCGCGGAGCAGGTGGACAGCGTCATTGCCCCGGCCACTGCCTTTGGCGGCCCCGGCCTGCTCTACCTCGCCAGCCGCCCCCGCCCGCCCTTGTTTATCGCCGTCGAAGAGAACGCCACGGTCATGCAGGTCCACCCCCGCCAGTTGGGGATCCCGCATGTGGCCGTTAGCTCCTACCTAGAGGCCATTGGCGTGGTGGTGGCCCACCGGGCTGGGGTGGCCCTGTCTTCCCTGCAACTGCCCGGCTAGGCCAGGTTCTGGCCCAGAAACGGCAACAGGCCAATGAGCAGCAGGCCCAGCGTGGCCAGCGACCCGACCAAGAAGGAGAGGGAGCGCCCGATAGGAATGTCGCCAATGTAGAAGAAGTTGTAGAGCAGCCGCGCCAGCAGAAACACGCCGCAGAGCAGGGCCACCCCTTCGTCGCCGCTGAGGCCAAACAGCCAGGGATCCGGGTGGGGGCCGGTGACGTAGGCTATCAGGGCTGACGGCGCAAAGGTGCCCAGGGCCTCAAAGCCGTTGGCATGGGCCCAGGTGGCCCGCTGGCCGTAGGGAGGCAGCCGGTCGAACATCGCCCGCGGCGCATGCGGGTCATAACCGACGCGGGCGCGGGCATAGCCCACCACGCCCATGGGCAGGTACACCAACAGGATAGCCGCTGCGATGGAGAACAGGGGAATGGCTTGCAGGGGGAGGTTGAACAACATAGGCAAAAGCAGCAGAAGGAAGGGGCTGCACTAGCCCCTTTTCCAGACTAGCGGCTCTCCCAGGCCCTAGGTTGAGACTTCTGGCACCGGCAAGGCAGGGTCCTCAGGAGTCAGCAAGTAGGCGCCAACGGCCTGCAAGCTGGGCGGGTGCAGAAAAGGGACGGTGACAATGGCCTGCTGGGAGAATCGCTGGGGCAACTGGGCCAAGATGGCCTGGTGGCGGCGCCGCAGCGCTGCACCAAAGGGGGTGGCCTCCTCCAGCCAAACCCGATTGAGAACGGCGTAGGGATGAGGGATCCCCAGGGCATCCAGTTCCGCCAGAAGGCGCTCGGTTTCCGCCAGAACCGCCTGCTCCGGGTTGAAGACGGGGATAAAGCTAACAAACTGGGGATCCCGCAGCCGCTGCCGGAGCTGCCGCACCTGGCCTAAGAGATCCCGCAGCCGCTGCGCCCATTCTGGCCGGCCCACCACGTCGCGGTACTTTAGCCACAGCTTCAGGGCCAGGCTGACCCAACCTTCCAGGGCCTGCGGCATCTGCAAAAAGCGCAGGAGATGGCCGGTGGGGGCTGTATCCACCACCACCAGGTTGAACTGGCCGCTGGCCTCCTGCTCCAGCACCGTCAGCAGGGCCATCACCTCGTCCAGGCCCGGTGGAGCCATCTGCAAAAGCTGCCGCCAGGCCTGCGGGTCGTACTGAACCTCCACCCCCGCCGTCCCTTCGCCGGCCAAGATGGCCGCCACCTCTTCCAGGTACTCCTGCCGGAAGCGCTCCAGCACTGCCGCCGCCTCGATCTCCTGCCCCAGCAAATTGGGCAGCAGCGGCAGCGGATCTTGCCCCAATTTCACCCCGAACAGATCCCCCAGCGAGTGGGCCGGGTCGATGGAGACCAGCAAGAGCTGCCGGTCGGGATGGCGTTGGGCCAAGTTCCAGGCCAGCGCCCCGGCCACCGTGGTCTTGCCTACCCCGCCTTTGCCTCCCACCAGCAGCAGGCGGATCCCTTGGGCCAAAAAATCTGGCAGGGCCACCCTTGGGGGGGAGGGGATCCCGCCGACAGGCTCCCCTGGGCTAGCGGGAATCTCTTCCAACTGCAGCAGCACCTCTGGCAAGGGACGAAGCTGCTGCACCAGCTTGTCCAGGGCCGCCGGCCCAATGGGCTCCTCCAGTTGATAGGGACAAACCCAGATGGGATAGCCAGGCAGCTCCTCTTGGAGCGCTTTTAGCCAGCGCCGCTGTTCCTGCTGGCGGGCCAGGTAGAGGGGGGACGGCGGGATCCCAGACGACGCTCTCCCGCTGGCTCCCAACAACACCTGGTTGACCAACAGGCCGCCAATGGGCACCCGGCGGCTTTGCAGTTGTTGACAAAAGCGGCGCGTCTCCGCCACGCTCAACGGCTCCGGGATCAGCACCAGCCAGGCGGCAGTGCTCTCCGGGTCGGTGAGGCGGGCTTTGCCCCCCTCCAGCTCGCTCTGCAAGCGGGCCAGGAAGGCGTCGGCCTCATCCGGTCGATAGGCGCCCGTGAGGGATTGGACAACCTCGCGGTGCTTGGCCTGGAAGGTGGCAAACACCGCCAGCAAATTGTCGAGAAAGTCGGGCAGTTCCAACAGCCGCAGGGTGTGGCCGGTGGGGGCGGTATCCAGGATAACTGTATCCACCTCTTGGCCCGCCAGCAGCCGGTTGACCTCTAAGATGGCCATCAGCTCGTCCACCCCCGGCCAGTCCAGATCCCAAAGGGGCAGGAGATCTTCCTTGGCCAGCCAACTGCCCCGCTCGGCAATCAGCTCCAGAGCCGGGCCGTAGGTCTGCTTGAAATCCTGCAGCAACACCTCGGCCTGGAGAGCCCGCACCTGCAAGTTGGGCCAATCCGGCAGGGGCTGGGGAACGTCGGCCACCGGGATCCCCAGCACATCCCCCAGGGAGTGGGCCGGATCGGTGGACAGGAGCAGCAGACGGCGCTCTGGTTGCGCCTGGGCCAGGTGACGGGCCAGGGCACAGGTGAGGGTGGTTTTGCCTACGCCCCCCTTGCCGCTAAACAGCAGCAGACGCTGGCAAGGAGAAAGGAGAGACAGGCGGAAAGCGCTCCCGCCACAATCGAGTTGAGCAGGCTGCAAAGGGATCCCTTCTGGCACAGGTCACCCCCATTGTGGCCTGGATCTCCCTTAGGGATGCTCCAGATCAGCGAAGTTTCCCCTCTCCCACCACAACCGGCGTCCTCTGTCCCACGCCAGCAGCGCGTGGATCCCAAGCCAAAATCCCGTCCACAGCCAGTTGTCCAGCCAGATCTTGGCCAAGATGGGCAGGGTCAAGCCCTCCGTTCCGCCCAGAACCAGGCCGGCTGCCAAGATCAGCCCTTCAAAAGCAAGGAACCCTAGGATCAGCATGGCTGGGATCCAAAGATAGTTCAGCAGCAATTGCCTTGGCCTAATAGGTTTGGACTGAGAAAACAGAGGTCGGTAGCCGGCAGCAAAAGCGACCCCCACCGTGCCGATCCCCAAGACCAACCCCCAAGCAAAAGAATCAGGTGTACGGGGATAGTTGTGCCAGGTGTAGCCAAAGATTTGGTTGGCCAGCCAAATCATCGAAGCGCTAATAATTGCCCTTTGGCGAGTTAACGTGGTGCCCGCGATGATGCCAACAGTTACAAAAGGAAGCGTGCAGGTATAGGCAATGTTGCTCAGGCAGCCGATGGTGGTAAATAGGCTGGGCCAAAATCGACCTTGGGCTAGATCTCGGCTGGCTTGGATCCAAATTACTTCTGGGATCCCGCGGCGAGGCTTGGGGATGGACTGGACAAGAGCTTGTAGGCTAACCATAGGCTAATCTCCAGGAAAAAGGTGAGCCTTCAAGGGGCAGTTCTTTAGCAGATGCTCCTGGACAATTTGCCGCGCTACTTGGGGGGTAACCCGCTTGTACCAGGTGCGATCTCCGGAGTAAAAAACCACCGGCCCTTGTTGACAGACTTCTAGGCATCCGGAAGTAATGACCTGAATATCCAAATTGGCTTCCCGCAGGGCCGATTGCAGAGCTTCCACAACGGGCTGATAGTGGCGAGAAGGATAGCAGCGGCTGGAACGGCAAACCGCCAAATAGGGCCGCTTGAGGGGGTTATCTTCATACGGGATCCGCTCTTTTCCCTCGACGTAAATGGCCCGCAGGCGTTCATAAAGGGAGAGCTTCTGATAGTCGGCTTTGCCTTCGGGCAGGTAGTCTTCTCCTGGCCCCAAAAAGGGACTGGGCAAAAAGATCTGCAGCAGAGATTCCTCTGCCCCGTTCCAAAATTGAATTCCCCATTGGCGAGGCTGGCGCTGCGGATTGAGGCGGCGATAGAGGGCGGCGCGGCTGACCAATCTTTTGCGGCGCAGTTCTAGGGGGGTTCGGCCATAGGGGCCGCCCCGGTGCTCTTCTAGACACAGATGCAAATGCCAAGTTTCGGTGGCCACGGTCAAATAGCCGTCGTAGAGCACACAGAGAGCAGGGGGATCCTTGAAGGCCGCCTCCAGCACTCCTCCCTCCACCACCTGGCCCACTTGGATCTCGGCCCAGCGCTCCTGAAAGAGCTCATAGAGCAATGGCCCAAGACAGTCGATGTGAGCCGGGATCCCTTCGTAAACGGTTGTCCAGCCGGTGGGGGAAACCTCTTGCCAAGTCTGGTTTAAGGGCGTGATCCAGGGACTGAAAGCGGCCATAGGTTGCTCCTATTGGATTGGCGGAATGCGGGCAATCACCCCCTTTTTGATGGGGCGCTCTGCCCAGGGCAGGATCCCATCGGGCTTTGTCAAATACAGCTCCGCCGTTTGTAAGATTGGCTCTACATCTTTTGGATCGAGATCGCCAAAGACATAGGTCATCTTCCCCGGGGCTGCTAGGGCAATCACGCAGGCATGGCTGCAGCCGCTCATACAGGCAACTGGCTTCAGGTGCAATTGGGAATTGAGCACTTGCGATTGCAAGGCGGCCAGGAGCATTTCTCCTTTGCTAGTCCCTTCTTTTTGGCCGTTCACCCAGCGAGATCCGCAGGTGGTGCAGATCCAGAGGTAATGTTCGGCCTCAGCTTGAGCCGAAGTTGTCGATGGAGAAAAGTTAGGAGATAGAGAGTTGGTTGAGATCGCCATAAGTTGCATCCAAACTAAACCGTAAAGCAGACAATCAACTTGGAAAGTTCTCGCTAAAAGTGGTCAGCCGGAGAGTTAAAAACAGCCTGGGATATCGCTAAAATTGCCCCCGCAAGTTCACCCTCAGCGTGCGGCCAACTCCGGGATAGCCGGGGAAAACTTCATACTGCTCATCCAGCAGGTTGTCGATCCCCAACTCTAGGCTCAGGGCCTCAGCCAACGGGATCCCGCCGCGCAGAGCCACGGTGGTGTAGCCTGGCAGGGATTCCGTATTGGCATTGTTGGTAAAAAAGCTCCCAATGTGATGGACCAAAATCGAGCCGTACCAGCCCTGCTCGTGGCGGTAGCTTAGGCCTAGATTGAAGCTATCGGCTCCTACAAAGGCTAGCTCTTTGCCAACTGTGGCCGGGTTAAGGGCAGCGCGGATGATGGGATCATTGAGGGTATAGTTGGCAAAAAGCGTCCAGTTTTCCCCCAAACGCAAATCTAAAGCCGCTTCCAGGCCGGTATATTCGACCAGCCCGATATTTTCATAGGTTCCCCGGCGCGGCCCAAGGCTGACAAAGGTGATGCCATCGCGGATGCGGTTGTGGGCAAAAGTCAAGCGCAGCAGGCCAAAATCTCCCAAGGCTTGATCTAAACCAATGTCAAAGCTTTCCCCTCGCTCTGGGCGGAGATTGGGGTTGCCATCCACTTCAAAAAAGCCGCGCAGCCGAAAGAACAATTCCGAGATCAAGGGGGTGCGAAAGCTGCCGGCGTAGCTGGCCCTCAAGGTAGTTCCCTCGGCAACTGCCCACCGGATCCCCACAGCCGGCGAGGTGGCCGAGCCGTTGGCCAAACTGCTGAAGTCCTGACGGATGCCCAGGTCGAGGTGGAACTGGGGATCCGGGCTGTAGTCCAGGCGGGCAAACAGGGCCCCCTGGTTAACCGTATCGTCGTAGTTGATATTGGCAGAACCCCTGGCAAAAGAAAAAGTCGTATTGCGGGCTGAGATAGAGCGATAATCTGCCCCCAAAACTCCCTCTAGGTTTTCGCCGGCCTGCCAAGCATATTGAAGCTGGGATCCCCAGCCATTGCGCAAGATGACGTCGCGGGATCCCTGGCTTTGCGGAGCGCTGAAGCGGTAGTTGAGATCGTCCAAAAAGACTCTTGCCTGCAGGGATCCTGTTTCCTGAGTCCACAGCCAACTGAGATCCAGCAGCAGATCGTTGGTGTTTTGCTCTGCGTCGGGAGAGGGAAACTCTACACTGCCGGGCACGCGAAAGGCTTTGTTGAGGTAGAGGGCGTTGGCTGTTAGGACTTGATCTTCGGCCAGTTGCCAGGTGAGCTTGGCCTGCAAGTTGTGGTACTCCACCGCCGAGTTTTCCCGCCTGCCTGACTTGCCCAGCCGCTCAATGGCAAAGGGAAAGTCGTTGTTACTTTGCAGACGGCGATAGCTGAGCACCCAGCCCAGATCCTGGGCTTGGCCGCGACTTTGGATCCCTTGCTCATTGAGACCGTAGCTGCCGACCGCCGCTTCCAGCACCGTCTCCGTTTCTGGCTGCGGCTCCACCGTGACGATGTTGATCACGCCGCCAACGGCGTCTGAGCCGTACAGGGTAGAGCCGCCGCCGGGGGAGACTTCAATTCGCTCGACGACATCGGTGGTGATTTGCGAGAGGTCAAACCCCCCGAAAAAACCCAGATCGTTGAGAGGGCGGCCATCCAAGAGCACCAATACCTGCGCCGTTCGCGCCCCTCGCATGAATTGAGAGCTAAGAGCTCCCAACTGAGTTCCCGCTGTGCCATCGCTGAGGATCCCGGGCAAGTAGCGCAGGGCTTCCTGCACCGTCCTTGCCCCTTGCTGGCGCATCTGCTGGCGGGTGATGACATAGACTGGGCGGGAAGACTCTCGCAGCAGGCCGGGACGGCGAAACGGGGTGGTGACGGGTTGATTCAAAATCTCGGCGCTGAGGCCGGTATCCAAGATTGCCTGCCCCCAGGCCGGGATCCCCAAACTCAAGATCCCCAGCCCAAGGCTGAGACATACAGTTACTTTCATCCGGTTGCTCCTGCTTCCGTGCGACGCGGAAGGGCTAAGCTTTGAGCCAAAGCCGCAGGCGGGCATCCTGACTGAGGTCCTCAGCCCATCACAGTTGCGGCACAGCGCCGGATTTGCAGCGGACTTTCCCCATTGCTTGCCCTGGCTGATCCCCAGGACAACCTGACGGCACGGCTTTCCTCCCCATTGCTCTGGAAAAAGCCGTGCTAGGCATCATACATTCCCTGCTGGGGAGTTCCTATCCTGCCGGGGGGGATCCCTGGGCAGTGAGGTCAACGGAAGATCATCTCCGCCACCGCGTCAAAGCCGGCGTCCAACAGCCGATCCAAGACTGACTGGGCCTGGCTGCGGCTGTCGTAGAGGCCGGCCTGCAGCACCCTCCTGCCGTTGAACACGGTCTCCACCGCTTCGGGGAGGAGCTGCCGCAGCCGCTGCAAATCGTCGCTGCCCTTGGGGGTCACCAGCACACGAAAGCGGGTGGCCGACTCTGCTGGGGCTACCGCCGGTTCTGGAGCCGCGGCAACGGGAACAGGGGGGGTTGTTGGGCTGCTGCCCGCTTGTCGGCGAGCCGGGGGTGGCAGGAGGGTAGTAATATCCGTGAGAGGAGCCACAGATTGCTGGCGGACGGGAGTGGCAGGAGCAGGCTCAACCGGTTGGGCAGGCGTGGTGGAGCCATCGGGGGTGAAGGGGACGGCAACAAACTCCTGGGGTTGAGCGCCTGCCGGCTGAGGGGGGGCACTGGGCAAAATGCGCCCTCCCGATCCCGCTGCAGGAGGGGGAACGGGGGCAGTCGATTGGGGCACCGTCACCACCGGCAAGGTGGGAGAGGCCGCCGCCGGCTGGGGATCCCTGCTGGGAGCCGGAGGCTCGGCCTGCGGAGTTGTGGGCAGCGTCAAGCCGCCTGCCGCAATGGGTGGCGGGGCGTTGCTGGGCAGCGCAGCCACCGTGGTCTGGCCGGCCAGATCCAGCTCCCCTTTGGTTTTGCCGGCCAGTTGGTTGCCATTGGCGTTGAGGCGCAGGCCGCGGGTGGCGTTGTGGATGTCGTACTGGCCGTTCCCCTCAAAGATGTTGTTGCCGGGATCCGAAGCCGTGCCCAAATCTGGCTGGGCGGTGGTGATAGCTGTCAGGCCAGTCTCCAGGTTGCGGGCAATGAGATTGTTGCGCAGGATGGGACGGGCGCTGCCGCCGACCACAATGCCGGTGCGGTTTTGCAGGATGCGGTTGTTGCGCACAATCGGCGCCGAGCGCTGGTCGATGGTGAGGCCAAAGCCGGTCTCTTGGAAGAGGTTGTTGACAATGGTGGGCTGGGAGGTGCCCAAGACGGAGATGCCGTTGGCCCCGTTTTTGTAGAAGCGGTTGCCTTCTATCCAGGGGTTGGAGGCGCCGGCGATGAAAATGCCGTCGTGGATGCTGCCCACAAAGCTGTTGTTGAGAATCCGCGGGGAAGCCGATTCTACCCAGAGGGCGTAGCCGCGCCGACCCTGGTTGCGCAGGGTAACCCCCCGCACCTCTGAGCCGGTCTCTGCCAGCAGGGCAACGTTTTGCCGGGCCAAGGTCGGGCTCATGTAGGTGCCGCCGCCATCGATCAGGTAGCCCTCTCCCAAGGTGGACTCGTCCCCGCGCAAGATAAGGCCGGCCTTGAGGCGGATGGGGAAGACTTCGCCGCTTTCTGCGCTGTACACCCCCGGCAGAAGCTGGATGATGCTGCCGGCTGGCGCCCGGCTGATGGCATGGGTGATGGTCTTGAAGGGGTTGTTGCGGGATCCATCCCCTTGGGTATCGCTGCCATTGGCGGCATCCACAAAAATGGCGGGGCGGTCGTCCGGCAGCGGCGGCGCTTGGGGCAGGGCCTGCTTCTCCAAAAGGCCGGTGTCCAGGGAAGTTTGCGCCCAACTGGGATCCCTTCCTGCCGCCAGCAGTAAGCTGGTGCTCAACAGCAAAGAGGTGGCCAGTCGCGTCAGCGTCGCGGAGCCGTGACGCTGCAACCGCAAGTCAGGCAGGACTGCTGTAAATTGGTGTTCGCCGGATTTCTGCAGACGGATGAACGATAAGGAAGAGATCATAGGAGTCATCCCCACACCAGGCTGGGCCAGAGAAGGAAGGAGGGTCGAGGCTATCCTACCAAACCTGACAGGCAGGATCCTGCCCTCTTCCCCAACTCCAAATACGGACTGATGCAGGCTTCTTTTTGTAGATCCAACGCTACCCCTAGAGTATACCCTTGCCATGACCGACGAAGCCCTTGCCCGCGAAGGCTCCTCCCAAGAGTTGCCGCTGGCTTCCCTCTCGTCTGGGCGCCCCCTGCTCAACCTGCTGTTGTTGGGGATCCCGGCCCTCCTGCTGCTCTTGGGCCAGTGGGCAGGGCAGCCGGCCCTGGGCTGGGGGGCGGTGCTGGCTTGGCTGGGCCTGGCCGGCTGGTGGGGGCAGCCGCTCTGGGTGCAGATCGGGCGCGACCTCTGGCAGTGGCTGACCACCTGGCCCAGCCTGGGGTGGGCGGCAGCAGCTCTCGGCTTGGCGGTGATGGGAGGATTGGTCTGGAGTGGAGCCTTCTCGGCCCTGGGATCCCTGAGCTGGGAGGCCATCGGGGCTTTGGGCGAGGTGTTCGGGGCTACAGGTCAGATCCTGATCGCCCTCCTGGCCGCCTACATCGCCTGGCGGCAGTACGTCATCTCCCGCGACCTCACCATCCAGCAGAACATCATCACCCAGCAGCAGACCATCGACGCCTACTTCGAGGGCATCTCCAACCTGGTTCTCTCCCCTGACGGGCAGTTGGACGACTGGCCCCTGGAGCGGGCCATTGCGGCCGGGCGCACGGCGGCGCTCCTCAACGGCGTGGATCGCTTTGGCAAAGCCAAGATCCTGCGCTTCCTCTCCACCGCTAACTTGCTTAGCCCCCTGCGCCGCGACGAACACCTGGGCCGGCCCATCCTGGACGGCAAAGGCGGCTACCAGCGGGATCGCCTCAACGGGATCCGGGTGGTGAATCTGGGCACCATGCTGGAAGGGGCCGACCTGCATGGCACCCTGCTGCGGGGGGTGGACTTCAGCGAGGCCAGCCTGGAAAGAGCCAACCTGCGGGATTGCGACCTCAGCCACACCAACCTCTGCGGGGCCAACCTGCGCAATGCCGACCTGCGCGGCGCCGATCTCTACCGCGCCCTCTTGTTTGTGGGATCCCTGCAGACGGCTTCTCCGGCTCAGCCAGGAAAAAAGCCCGATTTTAAAAGCGGGGCCTACGCCGGCGCCATCGTGGCCGGCGCGGACTTTCGCCGGGTGCGTCGCCTTTCCCCCGAACAAAGAGCCTACCTGGCCGCCTGGGGAGCCAAGCTGGATCCTGAGCCCCCGCTTCCCCTCAACTCCTCGGCCAGCCGTTTGGATCCCGGCGGCGAAACCGAGCCCTTACCCCCTCCTGCCGAGCCGCCGGCCTCCCGGAGGCCTTGATCCAGAGCCAATGGCCGGCAAACCTGGGTTCAACGCCAGCGCTGCCATGGTCATGGCAAACAGCCATGAAACAGCTTGTGAGTTGATCCCAGCTCCCCTCTCCCTCTGGGAGAGGGGCTGGGGGTGAGGGCCTGCCGGAGAACCGTTCAAGCTAGCCTGAAATAGCCCCAATCCCTCAATTGTTGGACATGGCCCGCTTGCTCACCAAGTTCTGGCTGCTGGAGCGCTACCTGTTTGGGCAGATGCTCACGCCGGTGCTGGCCGGTATAGCTGGGGGAACCCTGCTGCTTTTGGCAGGCCGGCTCTTTACCTTGGCCGAGCGGCTGGTCGAGGGATCCGTGCCGCCCCTGACGGTGTTGCGCCTTCTCATTTTGGATCTGCCGGAGATGGTGCTGCTGGGCATGCCCATCGCCGCTTTTTTTGCCACCATGCTCACCTTGGGCAAGCTGAGCGGCAACAGCGAGATTACCGCCATGCGGGCAGCCGGGATCCCGTTTACGCGCATTTTTCGTCCCCTGTTGCTGGTGGGTCTGCTCATGAGCCTGAGCGCTTTTTGGATCAGCAACGTGCTCCTGCCGGCCAGCAAACGAGAAATCCGCCAGATCGACCAGCAGGCGCTCCTGGCCCGGGCCACCACCCCGGTGCAATACGACGTCTTTTTCAGAACCGCCCGCGTTGGCGGGACGGAAGACAACCTCTGGTTTTTCATCCGCCAGGTGGATCCGCGGCTGAACACCATGCAGGATGTCACCATCTTGCAGGTGGATCCCTTGCCGGGGGGCAAGTACCAGTTGGCAGAGGTGACCCTGGCGGCCCAGGCGGTGTGGAATGGCCTGGACTGGACCCTCAGCGAAGGGGTGACCCACCGCTACGGCCCTGACGGCCTCAGCCTGGCCGAAGAGCCCTTCGACCGCAAGCCGCTAGAGGTCTCCCAAGATCTGGCCGCCCTGATGCAGCCGCCGGTTCCGCCCAACGAGCTGAGCCTGCCGGAGCTGGCGGAGCGCATCTCCCGCCTGGCCCGCTCCAACCTCAATACCCAGCCCCTGCGCACCGAGTTCCACATGCGCTTTTCCCTGCCCTTGGCCAGCTTTTTTGCCGTCTTGATCTCCCTTCCCCTGGGATCCACCACTGCGCGGCGGGTGGGCCGCTATGGGGGTGTCGTCTTCGGGATCCTGTTGGTGTTTGCCTACTACGTGGTGCTGAGTGTGTCTCGCAGCCTGGGCGAAGCAGGAGCCCTTCCCCCCTGGGCGGCAGCCTGGAGCTTCAACATCCTCTTCGGCGGCCTCGGCCTGCTGCTGTTGGCCCGCTTCCTGCGCTAGGGATCCCTTCTGGGCAGAGCAACCCCCGGCCTAACCAGGGATCCACCGGATCCCTATAGTTTCCGTCCCCTTGCGGGGAAAAGGTAGGGATCAACTCCGTGAAACCGGATGGCAAAGGCTGTTTGGTCCAACTGAGGTGTTTCCGTCCCCTTGCGGGGAAAAGGTAGGGATCAACTGGGAGAAGCGTACAACTTGTGCGCAAACATTGAGGACACAGTTTCCGTCCCCTTGCGGGGAAAAGGTAGGGATCAACCCTACCCCCGGAAAAGGCTGAATCCATAAGGTTTTCAAGGTGCGTTTGCGAGGGAGTACGGAGACTTCCCGAAACAGATATTAACACTGCTTCGCCGGATAAGCGCAAGTCGGGAAATTCGCTGTTTTGAGGGCATTATGTCACGTTTTTGGGTCAATTTGGGCAAGCAGTTCTAGATTCCTCTTAAAGCCTGGTGTTGCCAGGGGAAAGCTAACAACGGCTCGCCCCGACAGATTGCGCACAAAACTTTACAATTCCTGCCGCCCCCCGTCGGCCAGGGATCCCATCCCAGCGCTGGTCTGTCTAGACTGGAAGACAGCCCTGTGGGGATCCCTATGCGCATTGGTGTGCCCAAAGAGATCAAGGAGCAGGAGTTTCGCGTTGGCCTGACGCCGGCGGCGGTGCGGGCTCTGACGGAGCAGGGGCACCAGGTGTGGGTGGAGACCCAAGCTGGCCAGGGGGCGGGCTTTAGCGACGAAGACTACCAAAAAGCGGGGGCCAAGCTGGCCGCCACCCCTGAGGAGATCTACCGGCAGCAGTTGGTGGTGAAGGTCAAAGAGCCCCTGCCCGCCGAGTATCCCCTGCTCCACCCGGATCTGATCCTGTTTACCTATTTGCACCTGGCGGCCAGCCGCGAGCTGACTCAGGCCCTGCTGCGTTCGGGGGCCACCTGCCTGGCCTACGAGACGGTGGAGCTGGCCGATGGATCCCTGCCCCTCTTGATGCCCATGAGCATGATTGCCGGGCGGCTGTCGGTGCAATTGGGCGCCCACTACCTGACTCGCCAGCAGGGAGGGCGAGGCGTGCTGCTGGGCGGGATCCCAGGCGTGCCGCCGGGGCGGGTGGTGATCCTGGGCGGGGGCACGGTGGGCACCGAGGCGGCCAAGATGGCCGTTGGCCTGGGGGCGCGGGTGCAGATTTTGGACATCAACCTGCAGCGCCTCAACGAGCTGGAGCTGATCTTCGGCTCGCGGGTGGAGCTGCTCTACAGCACCGCCCAAAGCATCGAGGAATGTGTCCGCGAGGCCGACCTGGTGGTGGGAGCGGTGTTGGTGCCGGGCAGACGCGCCCCGGTTTTGGTGAAGGAAGAGCTGGTGGCCCAGATGCGGCCCCGCTCTTTGATCGTGGATGTGGCCGTGGATCAGGGGGGGTGCATCGCCACCACCAAGGCCACCACCCATGCCCAGCCGGTTTACGAAGCCTATGGAGTCTTGCACTACGGGGTTCCCAACATGCCGGGGGCCGTCCCCTGGACCTCGACCCAGGCGCTGGTCAACGCCACCCTCCCTTACATCTTCAAGTTGGCCAACCTCGGCTTGAGCGCCGCCTTGGAGCAGGACCCGGCCCTGGCCAAGGGGCTCAACCTCTGCGGCGGCAAGCTCATCCACCCGGCGGTGCGAGCCACCTTTCCAGACCTGGGCTAGCTCAGGCAGGGGTTGGCTCCCTGGGGAGAGATGCTACTGTCGCCAGGACAGGACATAGCGCTCCAGAGCCGCAAAAAAGGTGTAGAGCAAAATGCCCATAATGCCGAGGGCAACCAAACCCGCAAAGGCCAAAGGCACATCAAAAGAAGAACTGGCCGACACGATCAGGTAGCCCAGCCCCTGGTTGGAAGCCACCGTCTCCGAGATCACCGAGCCGACAAAAGCAAAGGAGATGGCCACTTTCAACGAGGCAAACAGGTAGGGCATGCTGTGGGGTAGCCCCACCTTGGTGAAGATCTCCCAAGAGCTGGCCCCCAGCGAGCGCAGCACATCTCGCATCTCGGCTTCCACCGTCTCCAGCCCCACCGCCACATTGACTGCAATGGGGAAAAAGGCCAGCAAAAAGGCCGTGATCACCGCCGGGATCGTGCCCAAGCCAAACCAAATCGCCAGCAGTGGCACCAAAGCCACCTTTGGGATGGTGTTAAACCCCACCAGCAGCGGGTACAAACACAGATGGGCCAGGCGGGAGCTGCCGATGATCGATCCCAGCAATATCCCCCCCACCAAAGCCAGCGCAAAGGCCAGCAGCGTCGAAGTGAGGGTGGTTAGGGAGTGACGCAGAATCACCGGGCTCCACTGGTTCATGGCTGCGAGGATCTGGGTGGGCGCCGGCAGAATGAAGCGAGGAACATTGAACAGCCCCACCCCCACCTGCCAGAGCACAATGGTCAAAACGATGGTGGCAGCAGGTAAAATAACAGAAGCCGCTTTGGTCTGCAAAAATCGGTCAAATGATTTTTTCATGGGATCCCTCGGCAGAGTTGGGCAGTAGTCTATCCAGGCTTGACTAGGCCAATGGCTGTTTAGCCTAATAGCTGCGCCGAATGTGCTTGCGCACTTCCGAGACCAAGTGGTGAAACTCGTCCGTCAGGCAGATCTCCAGCGGGCGTGGACGGGGCAGATCCACTTTGAGGGAAAAGATGATCTCGCTCGGTCGTGGCCCCATCACATAAATGGTATCGGAGAGGAAAACCGCCTCCCGCAAATCGTGAGTGATCAAAATGGCGGTGCAGCCGGTGCGCAGCCACAGCCGCTGCAACATTTCCCACATATCCTCGCGGGTCAAGGCATCCAGAGCAGCAAAAGGTTCGTCCAACAGCAGCAGCTCCGGCTGATGGATCAAAGCGCGGCACAAGGAAGCCCGCTGCCGCATTCCCCCGGAAAGCTGCCAAGGATAGGCTTTCTGAAAACCCTCCAAGCCCACGGTGGCCAGCAGCTCCAGCGCCGACTTCTCGTGCTGGGCCAGGTTTTGCTTGAAGGTGCGCTTGTAGGGCTCCACCACCTCCAACGGCAGCAACACGTTCTCCAGGGTTGTGCGCCAGGGCAGCAGCACCGGGTTTTGAAAGGCCATGCCCACACTCTTCAGGGGGCCGGCGATGGGCTGCAACTGAAAGTAGAGGGTGCCGCCATGGTCAGTGTTCAGGCCGGCCATCATCTTCAAAAGAGAAGTCTTGCCACAGCCGCTCGGCCCAACAATGGAGACAAACTCCGAGTGGGCAACAGAAAAGCTGACGTCGCGGATGATCGTGATTGGGGATCCCTTGGTGGGGTACTGCAGCGAGACGTGGCGCAACTCCAGAACGGGCTTGCCCGAAACAGCGGGGGAAGATAACCCACTTTGAACTACCCTCTGCGACTCCAACATTGACTCAACTCCAATGATTTTCATAGTGGCCCAAGTGAGGGCTGATCCCCCTGATCCAGACAGATGATGGCGGGAGCAATGAGGGTTGCAGGCCGGTTTATCTCGATTGGTATGGCCAACCCCATCCCCACTACATCAGAGAGAGGGGCAGCCAGCTGTGTTGCCAGATACTTTGTGGGCCGGTGAGGTCCCCCCATGTTCAGCTTCAGGAGATGTGGGATCCCCGAGGGCCCGGTCATCGAAGACAGTGACTGTCTATCAAGTAAAGCCCCGCCTACTGATGTTCGAAGACGTTACTGAAGCCCAACAGATCCAGCTCTACCAAAGTAGGCAAATGTTGGAAACACTGCTGCGCCAACTCCCAGCGTTCTTCCCGCCGTAACATCTCCGCCAACTTGTGGCGCACCGGGATCAAGTAACGAACATCGTTGGCCGCGTACTCCAACTGCTCCGGCGAGAGGGCCTGGACGTTTCCCCAGTCGGAGCTCTGGGCAGTTTTATTCAGCTCCACCCCGCACAGCTCGCCCACCACGTCCTTCAGGCTGTGCTTGCTGGTGTAGGTGCGGGCCAGCTTGCTGGCAATTTTGGTGCAGAAGACCGGCCAGGCCTGGATCCCCAAGTGGTAGCGCAGCATGGCCAGGTCAAAACGGGCGTAATGGAAGATCTTTTCGATGTTGGGATCCGTCAGCAGCCGCGCCAAATGGGGGGCCTGCTTCACGCCGCGGCTCAGCCGCAGCAGCACCACCTCGCCGGCAGCGTTGGCTATTTGCACCACACAGAGCCTGTCCCGCTGTGGGATCAGCCCCATTGTTTCGGTGTCCACAGCCAAGAGGGTTTCCCCGGCCAGCGCCTCTGCCACTTCGGGGGTGAGATCTTCGTCGCAGATCTGGAAAGGCTCTAGGGCCACAGGGATCCCTCGCTAACTTGGCGAGAGCAGCCGCCCGGCTGAGATACTTCCCTCGCCTGAAGACAAAAGTTTTTGACATCTCAACCAGCGCCGCTGGCCGACCAGCCCTGAGCAAACTCCACCCCCCTCGGAGACAGGAGATGCCCTCCCCTCGACTGAGACGGCCAGCAGCCTGGTTTTCGCTCGCAACGCTCCGCTCCTGCGGGCGGGGTTGTAACCAGCGGCTGGCAAGCTTGGCTCTACCAGCTTGCCTTGACCACGCCCGGCAGCAGGCCGCGGTGGGCCATTTCCCGCAGGCTGTTGCGGCACAGGCCGAAATCGCGGAAGTAACCCCGGGGACGCCCGGTTTTCCAGCAGCGGTTGCGCAGGCGGGTGGGCGAGCTGGCCCGAGGGAGTTTTTGCAGTTGGGCGTGCAGCTCCATGCGGGTGGCCTGGTCGATGTTGGGATCGGCCATGGCCGCCTTGAGTTGTTGGCGCTTCTCCCGGTATTTTTCGACCAAGCGTTGGCGCTTTTTCTCCCGCTCGATCATGCTTTTTTTAGCCACGGCTCACCTGTTTCCCCAATTTTTCGGCTTTACTAGGATAGCGGGCAACAACAATCTGCAGCAAGGGATCCCCGGTGGGATTCCCGTGGTCGACTGCTTGCCCTTGCGGCGATCTAGCTGTACAGGCCAAGTTGAGGGTGGGGGATGGCCCTTTCCAAAGTAATTTCGTTCATCGCTGCCAAGTTCAAGGTTTCCCCGGAGCAGATCGAAGCCGCCCGCGTGGTCATTTACAGACCGCCGGCGTTGCTGGCCGTGCTCAAGTCGGTTCCGCCGCTGCCCAAAGAGGTGCTGGCGGATCCCAGCTTGACCTACGCCTACCCTGCCCCCTTTATCGAGTGGTCGAAGCGGATGCACGGCCTGGCGGAATGGGACGATGTGCCCGCCCTCAGCTACGCCGACTACGTGGCGCAGATGGAGCTGGCCTTCATGCCGACGGACATTGCTGTCGAGGCCACCAACAAGGACTAGCGCAGGCGAAAAACCCGTTCTGAGGCCTGGCGGACAAACTCCTTGAGCCAGCCCGATTTTTGGGCGCTCTCCACCTGGGCCTTGACCACTGCCTGCATCCCCCCTTCCCCCCAGCTTTGGTTGCGCTGGAAATACTCGATGAAGCTTTTGCCGGCAATGCGGGTGAGATAGCCGGCGCTGGCCGCCTGGATGGGGGCTGTCGCCAAAAAGCCAACCACGCTCACCTCAGCCACGGTGGCCAGGAGCCCGGTGGTCAGTTGGAGCGCCCCCTCCACCAGCCCCAGGCCGGCCAGGGTCTTGGCCAGCGACAGGGCCAGCTCCCGCCCCTGCTGCAGGTTCATCTTGCAGCCGTAGAGGGATCCCAGCTCCACCACCATCTGGGCGTTGATGGCGGCAATGGCCAGCAGATCCAGCGCCGGGATGGGGTTGGCAAAGACCACGCCGGTCACGATCCACTGAAAGCGGTCGATCACCTCCTCCGCCTGGCGGCGCAACTGCGCCTGGATGATCCGCTTGGCCTCTTCGCCCAGTTGCTGGGATTGCAGCAGGGCATTGTCCAACGCCAGGGATCCCCCCTCGGCGTAGAGCACCGCCTGGACGCGATCCCGCACCGCCGCCACCTCCGGTTCCGGCTGCCAGGTTTGGGATCCCACCTGTACAGGGGCTGGAGCAGCGGCGGCCGGCAGCACATCTTCCGGTTGGATCAAGGGGTAAACCCGTTCCCGCAGCCGTTGCAGCAGGAGCCGCCGTTCTTCGGGGGTGTAACGGTCGATTTTGTTGAGCACCAGCAGAGCCCGCTTGCCCAGGGCGATCAACCGACGCAAGGGATCCACCTCCGACCGGCGCAGATCCCCGTCCACCACCACCAGCAGCAGATCGGCAGCTTGGGCCTGGGCCTGCGCCTCCTCTTCCCGCATCGCCCCTGCCGGCCCGATCTCCAAAATGCCCGGACAGTCCACGATCTGCACCGGGTGGGGGATCCCGGGCAGGTCCCAATCGTAAACCGCCACCGCCTGCGTGGTGCCCAGCGTTGCCCCCACCGCCCCCACCCGCCGCCCCAGCAGCGCGTTCACCAGCGAGGTTTTGCCCGCCGATCCGGTGCCGAAAACCACCACCTTCAGTTGCGGCTGGGCCAACTGTTGGGCCAGCCGGGCCGACCGTTCCGCCAGCGCCGCCCGCGCCACCTGATCCTGGATCTGCGCCATCTGAGCTTCTAGTTGCGCCAGGTTGCGCCGGGCTGCCTCCCACTTCTCGGCAGGAGTTGCCGGGGGAGCTGGCCTGGGAAGCCTCTCGGTTTTAGGGGCGGGGCGGAACAGAAACAAGTAGTAGATGGAAGCGGCCAAAAACACCAGCAGCAGCAACACCAGCACCCCGATCAACAGCCCCCCCAAAATCGGGTGGTAGCGGGTGGCGTAGTACAGATCCAAAAACGATTGGATCAGCCAGACGATCAGGCCCGCGAACGAGGCCAACAGCGCCAACAGCAGCAGCAAGCGCAGATAGGGAACTGTTCGCATAGGGATCCAGGGCCACAACCGTTCGCGTCAGCGGGACGGAGTCCTTTTGACTTTACCCGCGGCTAAGCATGTCCAACTACTCAGATCTCGCCTGTCGGCAGCACTGCCCCTGCAGCCGGCTCCTCTTGTTCACAGCGGGATCCCCCCTCCCCTTTCAGGATCTGTATGGCCTGTGGATCCCCATCCACTTTCACCTGCAGATGGCGCAACTGCCAGGCTGAGCCGGCCACCCCCCGCTCCGACTCCACAGCCACCTCGCCGGTGCGCCGGGATCCCGTGATCAAAAAGGACAGACAGGCCCAGCCGGCTTGCTCATCCTCTTGAAAGCGCAGCCGCGAGGGCCAGCCCGGACGCAGGGGATCCCCCAGCCGCTCCACCACCACCGCAGTCTGTTCGAGCCGCTCCACCGCCAACTGGTAGGTGCGATAGGCGCCTGAAGCCCGGATCCCATTCCAGACCAGGATCCCTGCCCCCGCCAGCCCCAAGCCCAGCACCGCCAGCAGGCCCAGACAGCCGCATCCACAGCAGCCCAAAGGGGCGGCACAGCCGACTTTTTGGGGGCTTTCCGACACAGCCAATCGCAGAAGTAGGACGCCCCCAAACTAACACAGAACAGCTGCGCTGCCCCCTGAGGGGGGAGCCAGCTCTCCCTTGGCAGGGATTGCAGAAAGTAAAGTCTGGACAGGCCTACGCCATTTGTCGGTAGTTGCAAGGCCTCTTCGTTTCCGTATTACTACAGACAGTGGCTCGAAAAAATAGGATGTCGGCCAAGTTAAGCAAGTTCAGACAAGCCATTTGCAAGTTTAATTTTGCACTGCCCCATCAATGGGATCCCTAAGTATCCAATTGCTGCTCCGGCTTCGAGTTAGACGTGAAAGTCTAACGCATCGCCGATCCTAGGTTTCTCTCCGCATGGGATCTGAGCAAAGTCGAAGCTTATAAACCCGTGAAAGGCCCGGGATCTTGGGCAGCGAAAAAGCCGGCAAAGTGCGTATATCCAATCCGCCATTCGGCGGAGTCCATTTCAGAGGGTCTTGCCGAGAATGAAACCAGCGAAAAGTCTCAATCCAAGAGCATCCCCACCATGAGCGAGATCAAAAGCACGATTGTGCAGCAAATTATTCAAACTGCCATGATGACCGGTCTGCTTACCGCTGCTCAGGAACACGAACTTAACGTCAAAGTCTTCCAAGAGGATTGCTCCGAGGCTGACCTCTTCCTGCTGCGCCGCCTGCACCGCTGCCTACGCCAGGGATCCATCCGCCGGATCCCGGCTTTGCACAACACCATAGCCGTTGGCCGCTTTGGCCCTCCCTTGCGCCCGCTGCCCGACAGAGCCGAAGAGGCACAACTCCAGCCGGCAGGGCTAAGCGTAGTGCGCAATCCCAAAGTTGGCTGATGGTGGTGCCGGGGGGCGTCTTCTACTTCGGAGAAACAACTGCCGGCAGGGGATCCGGTCGCAGCAGCCGCTGACAGAGCTGGGCGATCTGGGTGGGGCTGGCTTCGTCCAGCCAGCGGTGAAAAGCTTGGGATTCTTGAATGCGGCCCAGCAGCCGTGTTGGGATCTGCTCCGGCCCCTCCAATTCCGCCAGCCACTGCCAGGGCAAGCCGGTTGTCGCCGCCAGGACATGGGGATCCCATTGTCCCGTCCGCCCCAATTCCTGGAGTCGGGCGATTTGGTGGGGGAGGCGCTTCCAGTGATGACCAGAAGCGGCCAGGATCAGCGTTTGCGGCTGCACCTGCTGCAGCAGTTGGGCTAGATTTGCCGGCAGCCAGGGCCAGCGGGCCAGCAGCAGAGCTGTTTTTGCCGACGGGAGGAAGTCTTGCTCGAGAGGAAGGGCCTGCCCATCGTAGCGGAAGACTTCTTGGAGGGAATCCGGCAGGGGGCGTTGCCGGTAATCCTGGATCCGAAGGCTGGGGGCGGAAACGGTGGGCGCCTGCCAGTCGCCAGAGGGGCGCACCGCCAGCACTTTGCCCTGCCAGGGCTGCTCGGCTTCCAACTGCAGGGCGATGTCCAAGGCCTGGCATGCTTGCCACCGCTCCAGCTCTTCGCCGGCTTCCCAAAACCAGAGGGCACGGGATCCCAGCTCAAACTTCAGGTGGCGGCCATTCTGGGAAGCCCTCAGCCTGACGCTGCCGCGGCGAACGTTCATCAAGGCTACGACAGGGTTGGGGTTGCCGTGGCCAAAGGGCTGCAGAAGCTGCAACTGCCGATACACCTCGTCCAGCTCTGCCACCCCATCCCGGCCCTGAGAGGCCAACCGCTCCCAATCGATAACAATCTCCACCGCCAAGGCGCGAGCTTGGCGATCCGGGCCGACCCGCGCGGCCAGCTCCCGCCGCAAAGCCAGTTGTACGGCGGCCAGGCAGGACAGATCCACTTGGATCCCAGCGGCCATGGGGTGGCCGCCTCCCCCCAGCAAGAGGGGACGCACAGCCTCGATGGCCTCCACCAGGTTCACCCCCGGAATCGAGCGGCCCGAACCATAGCCCCGTCCCGTCCTCTCGTCTTTGGCAATCAACACCGTCGGGCAACCGTACTGCTCCGCCAAGCGCGCCGCGGCGATCCCCAAAACCCCCGGATTCCAGCCGCTTCCGGCCAAAACAATTGCCCGCTCCCGCGCCAGATCCAAGCTCTCCACCTGTTGGCTGGCCTCTTGCAGAACCTGTTGGGTGAGTTGCCGACACTCCTCATTGAGGGCAACGAAATGCTCCACCAGCGTCTGGGCCCGCTGCGGATCCGAGGTGGTCAACAGCTCCACCGCTAGGCTGGCATCGTCCCAGCGACCAATGGCGTTCAGCTTGGGGGCAAGGCGAAAGGCGATGTCCTGGGCTGTCGGCGTTCCTGAGGATTGGCTGTTGCTCACCCAATCCAAAAGAGCCCGCAGCCCCGGACGCTGGGTGTTGGCCAGCACGGGCAGGCCCCGCTGCACCAGGTAGCGGCACTCCCGCTGCAACACCGCCACATCGGCCACGATCCCCACCGCCACCAGATCCAGGTACTCTTCTACACCAGGGATCCCCAGCGCTTGGTAGAGGGCCTCCGCCAGCTTGTAGGCCACCCCCACCCCCGGCAGAAAGCGCAGCGGGTGTTCCTCTGGCAGGCGCAGCGGGTTGACCACCGCATAGGCAGGGGGCAAGGGATCCGGCAGGGCGTGGTGATCCGTCACGATCACGTCCACCCCTTGGGCTTGGGCCAGAGCAATCTCGGCAGCATTGCCTATGCCGCAATCCACCGTCAGGAGCACCTGGCAGCCTTGATCCAGCACCTGCTGCAGCCGCTGAGGGTTCAAGCCATGCCCTTCGGTGCTGCGCAGCGGTAGAGTGAACTGGACTCGGAAGCCCAAGGTTTGTAGCGCCGAGAGCAAGAGGCTGGTGGCGGTAACGCCATCGCAGTCGAAGTCTCCCCAAATGCAGAGGGTTTCTCCTCTTTTTCTTGCCTGCAACAGCCGCGCCACCGCCCGCTCCAGATCCGGCAGGGATCCCGCTGGCGTGGGAGAATACTGATTAGGATCGACAAAAGCCCGCGCCTGTTCTCGGCTGTGCAACCCCCGCAGAGCCAGCACCTTGGCCGCATACTTGCCGTACTCTCGGCTCAGCTCCGGATCAAATTGAGGCGGGGTGGGCAGCAGATCCCAGCGGTATTCCATGCAAGCTCGACAGGAATAAAACTCCCTGGGAGCCTATCAAAAACTGCTCAGGGAGAAAAGCAGCTTGGGATCCCGGAAAGCAAAAGCCGGGGTGAGCGATCCCTGCCAACCTGCTATTGACAGCAGTGAGAGGCCACGCAGCAAGGGGAGGGGTGGGCGTGGTCATGGGTGGCACAGGCTTGGCTGCAGTAGAGTTGGCCTTCGTAGCGATAGCCTTGGCTGCTTTCGAAGCTGCAGTTGCAGTGGTCACAGGCGCAACGAACAAGGGTGGTAGCAGACATGATTTTTTCTCCTTGCTTGAACTGAGGGATCCTCTTGTCGAAGATCCGTGTTGCTATACCCTAGCAGTTGCTCGGCAGCGGCGCCGGAACAAGAATCAGACTCATTTGTGACGATTCCAAATCGCAGCAACCACAACTCCCCTCTCCCAAAGGGAGAGGGGCTGGGGGTGAGGGTATCCTGGCTGAGGTTAAGAGAAGCCCATAGCCCTCTAGCCGGTTATTGACTATGATGCGGGCGTGAGGTGTGAATAAGTACCTAGGTGATGGCCACCCAAAGGATTTGCTTTGCCCAAGTCTCAGATGTTCACCTAATGCCGGAGACAGGGTGCCGCTGCTGGTGGATGTCCGATTCCCCCCGCCGCCAGTTGGAAGCTGCCGTTGCCCATCTCAACCAAGTGCCGGATCTGGACTTTGTGGTGTTCACCGGCGATTTGGTGGATCAAGCCGATCCGGAGAGCTTTGAGGTGTTCCAGGAGATCCTCGCCCAACTGCGGGTGCCCTACTACCTCAGCCTCGGCAACCACGATATCGACACCTTGGGGAGGGAGGGGCGCTTCAACCGGGAGCAATTTATCCGCTGGTGCCAACGTCAATTTCCGTTGCCCCTTGCCCCCACAGGCTATGTCGATTACAGCCTTTCCCCCCTGCCTGGGATCCGCTTGATTGCCCTCGATGCCAGCCTGGGCCAGTTCCCTCTGCCCCAGGGCGTGCTGCGCCCCGCGCAACTGCGCTGGCTAGGCGAACATCTACAAGCGGTGCCGGAGGAATGGCTGATCCTGCTCATCCATCAGCCTCCCTTTATCTCCCCCACCCAAATGGATGCGGTTTTGTTCCGCAAGTACCGGCTTCGCAGCGAGCAAGCTGTAGCTCTGCATACCCTCTTGGCCGACCACGGGCGGGTGGTGGCAGTGTTGAGTGGACATCTGCACGTGCCGAAGGTCTATGTGCAGGACGGAATCCCCTACCTGACAGCGCCGCCTCTGGTGGGGCCGGTCTCCGCTCTGCGCGTGTTTGAGTTGGACGTCAACCCACGGCGAGGGGTGTTGCGCTACCACTGGGTTCACCTGCCGGAGCCGGATCCCAGACCTCTCTGGCATGGCCTGGTCATGGGAGTTCGGCGGGATCGCTGGGGACAAATCCCCCTGCGGGCCAAAGGATCTCGATCCCTGCCCGCCGTTGCCCAGTAGCCAAAAATCCTAAACCTTGACCGAATTAGTGTAGATTAAAAAGGCAAAGAGCCTTGGATTCGATGTCTTCCCCCTATGACTGCAACCCTTTCTTCCTCCGGCCACTGGGAGCTGGCGGCTCAGGCGTTACGAGAGCAGTATCAGCCGCAGGTAGCTTCTCTGAGCGAGCGATTTGAGCCTTTGTCGGCGAGCGACCTGCTGGCCTGGGCCGTTGCGGAGTTTGGGGACGGGCTGGTGCTGGCCTGCAGCTTTGGACCGGAAGATCTGGTTCTCATCGATCTGCTCACGGCCATTCGCCCCCAGGTGCGCGCCTTTTTCCTGGATACCGATTTTCACTTCCCGGAAACCCTGCAACTGCAGCAGCAGGTGTTGGCCCGTTACCCCCATTTGCAGCTGGAGATCTTCAAACCGCTGCTCACCCCCGAAGAGCAGGCGGCGCAATATGAGCCGGAGCTGTACCGCACCAACCCTGACCTCTGCTGCAGCCTCCGCAAGGTAGAGCCCCTGAATCGCGCCCTGGCCAACTGCACCACCTGGATTACGGGGATGCGCCGCGAGCAATCCCCCACCCGCGCCGATATCGGCAAGGTGCAGTGGGATGGCAAGCGCAACCGCCTCAAGCTCAACCCGCTCGCCGACTGGACAAACGGCCAAGTCTGGAAGTACATCCTCGACCACGGGATCCCTTACAACCCCCTCCACGACCGCAACTATCCCAGCATCGGCTGCATCCACTGCACGGCGCCGGTGGAGCCGGGAGCGGATCCCCGCTCTGGCCGCTGGAAGGGCACAGCCAAAACCGAGTGCGGCCTGCACACCTAGCCTATGAACCCTTCGCCTGTCCTATGAGGTGGCTCAGTTTGAAGTCAGCCCCGGCTCTGAAGCCGCTTTTGAGGCTGCCATCGCGCAAGCCTTTGTCTACCTACAACAGACCGATGGCTATCGGCAGCACCAACTGCAGCGCTGTTTAGAGCACCCTCAGCAATACCTGTTGCTGGTACACTGGGGATCCCTGGAGGCCCATTTGGTTAACTTCCGCCAATCGGAAAACTTTGTCCGCTGGCGCGCCCTCCTCGAGCCCTACTTTGCTCGGCCACCGCAGGTGTTGCATTACCAACTGCTGCCGGGGTTGACCTGATCAGAGGCAGCGCGAGCCTAGGGTCGCGCTGGTGCTGCAAAGCAATGGCGGCCTTCCCAGTCCAGGAGCAACTGGGGTGGGGGGAGTGCTTGCCGACGGGAGCGCAAAGCTCTTGCTACCCTAGTCGAAGGATGGTTTCGTGGTTGGCCAAGGTAGAGGAGGATTTGCTGTGTGAGCAGGTACGGGAGGGATTTCACGCTCTCTCCGATCCGATTCGCCTGCGCGCGCTGCAACTGTTGCGTGGGCGGGAGCTGTGCGTTTGCGATCTCTGCGAAAAGCTGCAGGTAAGCCAATCCAAGCTCTCGTTTCACTTAAAGACCTTGCGAGATGCGCAGTTGGTCAACGCTCGCCAGCAGGGGCGCTGGATCTACTACAGCCTCAACCCACCTCGCTTTCAGCTCTTGCAGCATTTTTTGGATAGCCTAGGACAAGCTGCGCCCTCTGAGGTTGCCGTTCCCTGTGCGGAGGATCCCTAGGTATTTATCCTCGATTGAGGCGCAGGTTGCTTGCCCTGCCGCCCTAGCCCTGGGGGGGGGACGCCACAACCCCCGCTACAGGGCCTACGGCCCGCTGACGTGAAGGAATCTCAAACTGCCTCAGCAGATACTTCCTCCTCAGATTCACCCCCCACCCTGTCTTGGTGAAACCTGACCAGAAGTTTCCGCATCTGAGAAGCCGTCTGCCGACACTCTCGGCGAACAGCTACCTTGACACTCCCACCGCCTAAAGGCGGGGGATTCTTACGCAGTCCACAAAAGAACCCGCAACGGCGTTGTCAAAGCGCCTCTAGACAGTTCCTTAACGCAAAGCCCCAAGGTTCTGCTGACTTTCTTAAGCAGGTTGGCGGCAGCATTCGCCTCAGCCCAGAGGGTCTCCACCCGTCGGGTTTTTCACCATAATTAGGTACAGCCTGTTAAGGGCTCAAGGGGTACAATAGCAGCACTTAGCAAACCAACT